>NZ_JBEPDB010000014.1:0-54651 GCF_040300025.1 Dactylosporangium sp. NPDC000555
CTCGCCGCCCTCGCCGCCCTCGCCGCCCTCGCCGCCTCCGCCGGTCACGCCGCCGGACCAGGCACAACGTCCCGCGAGCTGCACCGCGGCAAACGACTGCGATCTCGCACCGCGTCAGGCGGACAGCGCCGGGCGGCCGGGTCCCGTCCCGAAGCGTCGTCGCGCATCCATGCCACAGCCGCGCCGGCCCGCCGGTCCGGCAACGCATCGAATGATTGGCGGCAATAGACGGTCGCCAGTGCATCGCGGTCGTCTGCACACGGCTGGGCGGCATTTCCGCCGAATTCTCCGAAAGGCGGAAACGGGCAGCCGATTTCCCCATGGACCGCCCGTGCCGATTTCCGAATGTCTCGACAATCTCCCGCGCGAGCGCCTCGTGCAAGGTCTCACCAGATTCCACGTGACCGGCCACGATGTCCCAGCACCCCGGAAACAGTGACCGGTTCTCCCCGCGCCGCTGCAGAAAGACCCGTCTACGGGAATCGGCCGCCGCCACCCGCTGCAGACCGCGTCTCATTTGGGGCGTTTAAGTAGCTTGTGTGTGGTAGCAGATGAGCGCGTAGCGATGGTGACGAACGCGGCGAAGTGTGTGGCGTAACGGTCGTAGCGGTGTACCAGGCGTCGGTAGCGATCAGCCAGGACAAGATCCATTCCATGTCCGAGCGCGGCGGCCTCCCGCTGGCCGCAAGCCGTTTCCGCCGCGAACACCCCGGACGCGACGGTACTGCTGCCGCTGCTGGACGGCATGCCCGCGGTCTCGGGCCGGCGCGACCGGCCCCGCCGCCCGCGCGGCATCACCGTGCGGATCGCCCGCAAGAAGGTCGAGTCCTCACAACGCCTGGGCCGGCACCGCTGGGTCATCGCGCGCACCTTGCTGCAGGGCTTGCCGCGGTCGACCGGGCTCGGCCAGGTCAGATCGCTCCCCAGCCCTTACCTGGATCGAGTCAATCACCGGCCGAGACCAGTCCAGGACCCCACGCGTGTGCAGCCGCTGCAACATCGCCAGATGCAGCGCCGGCCACAGCCCCACCGTCGTCCATTCGGTGTCGGCCCCCACCCTGCGGCCGCACCGGCGCCGGCGGGATCAACGGCGCAGCGATCTCCCACAGAGCATCAGGACACTAACGCTCCACATCGGACATGCGGGAGATTGAGCATCATGCTCGAACCGATGTCAGCCCCCGAATGAGACACGTCTAAGCGGGGACGACCGTCACCGGTAGCTTTGTCGGGCTGAGCATCACCCACGGGTTGCGGTGGACGGTCGCCGCGGTGTCGACGGCGATCTCGCGGTACCGCCGCAGCAGCAACTCCATCGCGATCCTCGCCTCCAGCCGGGCCAGCGGCGCGCCGATGCAGAAGTGGATGCCGTGCCCGAACGTCAGGTGCGGGTTGGGGTTGCGGCGGATGTCGAAGCGCTCCGGTTCGGCGAAGACCCGGCTGTCACGGTTCGCGGCCGCGAGCCATGCGACGACAAGGTCACCGGCCGCGACCGGCTGGCCGCCGATCGTCGCGTCGGTGGTCGCCAGCCGCGCCAGCCGCGGGAACGGCGTGCGCAGGCGCAGCACCTCCTCGATCGCGTCCGGCAGGAGTGCCGGGTCGGCCCGTAGTTCGGCGGCCGCGTCCGGGTGCTCGTCGAGCGCGACGATCGTGTTGCCCAGTGTCGCCGTCGTCGTGATGTGCCCGGCGAGCAGCAGCAGCCCGACGAAGCCGATGATCTCCTCGTCGGAGAGTCTCTCGCCGTCGGCTTCGGCCCGTACCAGGTTGCCGGTGAGGTTGTCCGCCGGCGTTTCCCGGTGCGCCCGAACGTGTTCGAGCAGGTACGCGTTCATCTCGTGCAGCACCGGCGCGACCGCGTTCACCGCGCGGTCGTCCGTCAGCCGGGTGAGCGGCTGGTCCGGGCCGATCTCCGGCCGCTCGAACAGCGCGTCGGCCCACCGCCGGAACACCGGCCGGTCCGCCGCCGGGATGCCGAGCAGCTCGGCGATCACGATGACCGGCAGTGGGTACGCGAGGTCGTCGACCAGGTCGAAGCGCTCCTCACCCGCCTGCTCGTCCAGCAGTTCGGCGGTGACGGCGGTGATGCGCGGCGCCAGGCCCGACACCACGCGCGGGGTGAACGCGCGGCTCACCAGGCGGCGCAGCGAGTCGTGCCGGGGCGGGTCCATCTGGACGAAGTTGCCGCGCCGGAACAGGTCGAGATCCTCCTGCCGGGGCTGCAGGTCGCCCAGGTCGGAGGAGAACGTGTGCGGGTCGCCGAGGACGGCCGAGACCTCGGGATGCCCGAGCACCGTCCAGGCGCGCTGCCGTTCGTCGAAGTGCACCTCGCCGTCGCGGCGCGATCGCTCCAGCCAGGTGAACAGGTCGGGCAACGTGGGGGCTGTCATCGCCGGTCACTCCCCTCCAGGGTCGTCGGCGACGGCTACCCGCCCGGCGGAGCGTCAAACCGCGTCGTCGCGCAGCACGATCCGCTCGCGGGCGTGGAGCGGTACATGGAGATCGATCGCTGTTCCACCCGTGCGGCAGAAGGCTGAGCGCGGCCGGTACGCTCGCCGGGTGGCCAGCCCGGTGCCGTGGGCGGAGCTCTCCGCCGGCCAGATCGAGGCGAGCCCGGCCAGCGCCGACACGACGAGCGGCTCGTCGCCGCCTGGATCGTCAGCACGCATCCGGGCGCGTTCCGGGTCGAGGGCAGCGGCGGTGACGACGGCGCCGACGTCCGGCAGCCCGTCGACGGCGGGCAGCGGGTCTTCGAGATCAAGAGCTTCGACGGGCTGCTCTCCGCCGGTCAGAAGCGACAGGTCCGCGGCTCCCTGGAGACCGCCGCCCGGCGCCAGGCCGGGATGTTCCACTGGACCCTCGTCCTGCCGCACGACCTGACCCCGGCGGAGATCCGCTGGTTTCGAGACCGAACTGGCGCCGCGGAGCACCGCGCGGACCGACTGGATCGGGCGGACCGCGCTGGACGCCGGACTCAGCGGCCGTCCCGAGTTGCTGAGCCTCGTCCCCGGCTCCGCGGAGCGCCGGGCGATCGACCTGGTCGCCCGGCTGGGGCTGCCGTCGCTGCGCAGGACGCTGGTACTCGTCGTCGCCGCGCTGTGCGTGGTGACCGCGATCGTCGTGGCCGCTGCGACCTGGACGGCTCCGCGCGGGTCGGATCCGGCGGCGGTCGGTGGACCGGGTGGCCCGGCCGCTCCTTCCGGGCCGCCGGTCGCGGCCGTGAGCTCGGTCGCCGGGGTCAGCTGCCGCTCCGGCTGGGTGGTGCCCGACCACGGTGCGGCGCCGATCCCGTACCTTCCCGACCGGGCCCCGGACGGCGGCGTCGCCACCGGCGGTGCGGAGGCCGTCGTGACCGTGCAGGGCCTGACCGGTCGGGCCGTGGTACTGCAGTCGATGACGGTCGAGGTGGTGCGGCGCCGCCCGCCGCTGGCCGGAGTGTATCTCCCGCTCGGCTGCCAGGGCGGGGTGTCGCCCCGCAAGTACCGGCTCGACCTTGACGCCGCGGCGCCGCGGATCGTGCCGGAGACCGGCACGGTGACGTTCCCGTACCGTGTCGACCAACTCGAACCGGAACAGTTCCTGATCACCCCCGACGTGACGACGGGAGACGTCGAGTGGCGCCTACTGCTCAGCTGGACCTCCGGAGCCGACAGGGGAACGCTGGTCCTGCCCGAGGCCGGCAAACCCCCGTTCCGGAACACCGCCACCACGGCCGCGCGGGAGCTCTGCGCAGACCTCGCCGCCTGGGCCTGGAAACCGTCCTGCTGACCGCGGTGCTGGCCCTCACCGCCTGCACCGCAGACCCGCCGCCGCCCACCCCCGTGCCGGCATTCGATCCTCCACAGTGGACGGTGCATTCTGGACCCGGATGCCGGTCCGTGCCAACGGCTTCGACTCGGCCGCGATCCTCGAGGACGTGGCGTCGAACCGGGAGCGGACCGTCCTCCTGGCGGTGCCGGCCGACTACTCCGAGCAGTTGCTGACCTGGCAGGCCCCCGTCCCGCGCGGCTAGGGTCCGTGCCTTGCGGCCGGACCGTCGAGCAGCGCCCCGTCGACCAGGTGGCCGGCGGCGCCCGTGTAGCGGGACGGGTCGCACAGGTCGTCGAGGTCCAGCGCCTTCGTCGCCGGTTCGTCCGCCAGCACCTCCGCGAGCGGCAGGCCCCGCCGGTCGGCCTCCGCCGCCGCCCGGGACAGCAACCGCCGGGCCTCCGTCTTGCCCAGCGCCGGGGTCAGCACCGCCGCCAGGCGTTCCGACACCACCTGGCCACCGGTGCGGGCCAGGTTCTCGAGCATCCGGTCCGGGCGCGGCTCCAGGCCCTCCGCCAGGGCCGCCGCCGTGTGCGCGGCGCCGCCGGTCAGCCGGAGCGCCTCGCGCAGCAGCGGCCACTCCGCCTGCCAGCCGCCCGCCGAGCGCTCGTCCTCGCCGAGCAGCGCCTGGGTCAGGCCGGTCGCGAGGACCGGCACCTGCAGCGCGGCGGACCGGACGAGGGTGGCGAGGACCGGGTTGCGTTTGTGCGGCATCGCCGACGAGCCGCCGCCGGCCGGCTCGACGACCTCGCCGATCTCCGTCCGCGCGAGCGTCAGCACGTCGACCGCGAACTTGCCCAGCGCGCCTGCGGTGAACGCCAGTGCCGCGCCGAGGTCGGCGATCGGGGTGCGCAGGGTGTGCCAGGGGAGGGCCGGGATGGCCAGCCCGGTCTCGTCGGCGAACGCGGTGGCCAGGTCGTCGGCGTACTCCGGCTCCGCGGGCCCGCCGTCGAGGCGCGCGTACTCGAGGTAGCCGGCCAGGGTGCCGGCCGCACCGCCCAGCGAGACCGGTAGGCCGCCGTCGAGGAGCCGCGCCAGGCGCACGTCGGCGTCGAGGACCAGTCGCCGCCAGCCGGCTGCCTTCAGCCCGAACGTCGTCGGTACCGCCTGCAGCGCGAGGGTCCGGCCGGCGACGGGTGTGTCCCGGTAGGCCGCGGCGAGGCCGGCCAGCCCGTCGGCCGTGCGGGCCAGGTCGCCGCGGATCAGCCGCAGCACCCGGGCCGCGACCAGCATCGCGCCGGTGTCGAGGATGTCCTGGCTGGTGGAGCCGCGGTGCACGTACTCGGCGGACGGCGGGTCGACCTCGGCCACCCGCGCGGTGAGCGCCGCGACCAGCCCGACGATCGGGTTGGCGGTCTCGCGGGCGGCGAGCGCGAGCGCCCGCTGGTCGAACAGTTCGGCGCGGGCGGCGCGGGTGATGACGGCGGCGGCCTGCGCGGGCAGGCGGCCCAGGCGGGCCTGGGCCCGCGCGAGCGCCGCCTCCGCGTCGAGCATCGCCTGCAGCCACGCCCGGTCGTCGACGAGGTCCTCGACGGGCGTGCCCGCGCTCACCGGGCGCAGCAGGCCGGTACTCACACCACCACCCCCGTGAACGACGGCGCGGAGCGTGGCACGGCCGCCGGTGCCAGAGCCCGGACCGCGGCCGCGATCGCGTCGGCGTCGCCGAGGGTCACCGAGTCGACGCCGGGCCGGATGCCCGCCGCCGTGACCCAGTGGACGGACTCGGTCGGCACGCCGTAGGCGAACCGGCGTGGATGGGCCTGTTCCTGGCCGTCGACGACGTGGTACGGCCGCATGGTGACGGCGAGCCCACCCGTCTCGTAGAAGCCGCCGCCGGCGCACGGGATGCGGTACGGGCGACACTGCTCGGTGTCGAGCATGTGGCGCAGCAACGGATCCGCCGTACGGCGAAGGTCGACGTCGTGCAGCCGCGCCTCGACCAGCGCCCTGGCCCGTACCGGCTCGTCCGGCACCGCCGCGGACACCGCCACGAACGCGGGATCCTCGGTGTCCACGAGGATCTGGGTGCCGGGCCCGGTCAGCTCCACCACCCCGCTCTCGATGACGGCGGCGAGCTCCTCGATCCGCGACGCGGGCGGGCCGATCGACAGGAACGCGTTGAACGGCGTGTACCAGGCGCTGAGCTCGTCGCGGTACGAGCCGCCGTCGAGGCCGCCGTGGTCGACCACCAGCCGGATCTCGTTGCGCAGGTCCCGCAGCACGTCCAGGGCGGCCTTGAGCGGGCCGCTGACGTTGCCCAGCCGGGCCTGCTCGACGTCGCGCGCCAGGTGCTCCAGCACCCAGCCGCGGAACTCGGCCCGCCCGGCGTACTTGCGTCGCCCGGCCGGCCGGGCCAGCCGCTCCCAGTCCCAGCGGTCGGCCGCGGCGACGCCGTGCTCGTCGAGCAGCCGCTCGGGATCGGCCACGTACCGGGCGGTGAACGCGGCCCGGTCGTCCGGGCGCAGCAGCGTCGCGTAGTACACGCTCTCGACCTCGGCGGCGACGAGCGGCCACAGGTCGCGGCCGAACCGCAGGGTGCCGTGCCGCTCCCGCAGCCGCGCGATCGCCTCGGGCGTGAGGACCCGCGGCAGGTGCCGGCCCGACGCGCCCTTCTCGTTCTCGCCCCGTGCGTGCGACGGCACACCGCGCCGCGAACTGGCGAACAGGCGCGGCTCGCGGCCGCTCGGGAGGTACCGCAGCCGCTCACCCTCCCGCTCGAAGCGCCCGCCGCGTCCGGCCGTCAGCAGCGCCAGGTAGTCGAAGAAGTTCAGCCCCAGCCCGCGGATCAGCACCGGCGCGCCCGGCTCCAGGGCGTCGAGGTCGACGTCGGCCGGGTTGGCCTGGGTGACGTACGTGAGCCGGTGCACACGGGCCAGGCTCGCCGCCCGGGCCTGCGCCGGTGGCGGCAGCGACGGCACGTGCCCCTGCGCCAGGACCACCGCGTCGAGGTGGTGCAGCCGCGTGCCGTCGGCCAGCCGGACGCCCTGCGGGCCGCCGGGTACGCCGCTGGTGTCGGCGATCGCGACCGCCCGCGACCGGTGCACCCGCACGGCCACGTGCTCCGGCGCGGCAGCCACGACGCTGGCGAAGCTGTCGGCGAGGTACCGGCCGTACAGGGCCCGGCTCGGGTAGTCGTCCGGCCCGAGCCGTTGCGCCTCGGCCAGGGTCTCGTCGTCGGCGCCGCTGAGCGGGCCGAGCAGCGCGAGCTGCTTCGCCCAGTCGTAGAGGCCGGGCCCCGGCTCGATCGGCCCGTCGATCCGCACGCTGTGATCGGTGTAGACGGTGATCTGCGCGGCGACCGTGTTCGTCAGCAGCAGCCGCGACTGGCTCGTGCGCCAGACGGCGCCCGGCCCGGCCTCCACCGGGTCGACGACGTGGACGGTCACGGCCGTGAACGCCGGCTCGCGCCGCTCCTGCGCGCAGAGCCGCTCCAGGACCGACAGCCCGCGCGGCCCGGCACCGACGATGCACAGGTGGAACTGCCCGTCGTTCATCCCGCCACTCCGATCCGCTCCTCGTGCATCCATGCCACCTCGTCGTGCAGCCGCTCGGCCGTCATCGCGGCGAGCATCCGGTTGCGGGCCTGCGCCGCGGCACCCTCCGGGTGCCAGAGCCGGATGCTCTCCCGCGAGATCCGCTGGATCGCCGCCGTCCGGTCGCGCCGCCGCTCCTGGTATTCCACGAGACCCGCCGGGCCCCGGTCGACCAGCTCCGCCAGCAGTACCGCGTCCTCGAGGGCCTGGCAGGCGCCCTGGGCCGCGTAGTGCAGCATCGGGTGGGCCGCGTCGCCGAGCAGGGTCACCCGCCCGTCGCACCAGTCGTCCACCGGCTCGCGGTCGACGAGCACCCAGGCGCGCCAGTCGCGGCCCAGGTCGAGCAGGTGCCGGGCGGCCGGCAGCCGCTGGAACTCCCGGCGCACCCGGTCGGTCGTCGCGGGGACGCCGGCGAACGCCTCGGTCACGCCGTCGTCGCTGCTCGCGGCGAGGTTGAGGAACCGTCCACCGCCGATCGGGTAGTGCACGAAGTGGCACTTCGGCCCGGCCCACCAGGTCACCGCGGCGCTGCGCAGCGGGGGCGGCACCTCTTCGATGGGGATGATCGAGCGGTATACGGTGATGCCCGAGACTCTCGGCTCGCCGTCGCCGACGAGCTGTTCGCGGATCGTGGAGCGGATGCCGTCGGCGCCGACGAGCAGGGTGCCGGTGACCCGCTCGCCGCTCGCGAGGACGGCGGTGGCGCCGGCGTTGTCCTGCGTGTAGCCGGCGACGGGGCTGTCGGCGCGCAGCTCGACGCCGGGCGAGCTGCGGCAGGCGTCGAGCAGCAGGCCGAAGAGGTGGCCACGGTGGACGACGGCGTAGGGACTGCCGAAGCGGCGCTGATACGTGGCGGTCAGCGGCATGCTCACCACGTGCGCGCCGGTGACGCCGTCCATGAACCGCAGCTCGTCCATCGGGGTGGCGATCGGGCGTACCGCCGTGCCGAGCCCCAGCCGGGCCAGGGCGTGCAGGCCGTTGGGCGCCAGCTGGATCCCGGCGCCGAGCTCGGCGAACTCGGCGCTGCGCTCCAGCACGGTCGCGCGGTGGCCGCGGGCGGAGACGGCCAGCGCGAGCGCGAGCCCGCCGATCCCGCCGCCCACGACGACAACGTGCTCGCTCACCGCTCGGCGCTCCCCAGCCGGCGGGCCAGCTCCAGCCGCTTGATCTTCGTCGTGGCGGTCTGGGGCAGGTCGGCGAGGCGCCACTGCACCGGTTCCCCCATCGCCGGCAGGGCGGACACGGCGGAGCGCCACGCGGCCCGGTCCAGCGGCCGGTCGCCCTTCGTGCACACGACCGGCACCGGCGTGCCGTCGGCGCCGGGCACGATGATGACCTCGGCCAGCTCGGCGAGCCGGCCGAAGAGGTGGTCCTCGGCGGCGAGTGTGCTGCCGAAGCCCGGGATCTCGTCGACCTCGCGGTCGAGCAGGTGCAGGCAGCCCCAACGGCCGCGGTAGCCCAGGTCGCCCATCCGCCACCAGGACCCGTCGCGCTGGCCGTCGTAGCGCTGCTGCTCGCCGAGGTACGTCAGGACCCGGCCGTCGGTGCTCACCTCGATGAAGCCGGGCGACGACGCGGTCACCCTCCGGCCGTCGCGGCTCACCACCCGCAGGCCGGTCATGCCGGGGAAGGGGCGGCCGACGCAGCGGCCGTCGGCGTCCAGCGCGCGGCGCCGGGTGAAGGCGCGCGCGACGACCGGGCCGACCTCGCTCTGGCCGTACAGCTGCCCGAACACCGGGAACCGGTGACCGGACGCGCCCAGCATGCGGTGCACGGTCCGCGGGTGGATCGCGTCGAAGGTGCTGCTGAAGTACTTCACGCTCGCCAGTGGCCGGCGCGGGTCGTCCGCCAGCTCCTCCCACCGCATGAACGTGTTCGGGTGCGCCTCCAGCACGCCGGGACGCACCTCGGCGAACAGGTCGGCGACCCGGTCCGGCTCGTCGTCGGCGAGCACGACGAGCGGGAACCCGCGCAGCAGCGTGATCGCGAGCGCGGTGAACAGCCGCGAGTGCACGAACGACACGTGGATGGCGACCGGCCGCCGGCGGCGGACGAGCGCGGCGACCGACGCCTGTGGCCGGTACCGCGCCTGCAGCGTCCGTCCTGTGTGGACGGCCAGCTTCGGCGTGCCCGTCGTGCCGGAGGTGTGCGTCACGAGCGTCGGGTGTTCCGGCGGTACCGCCACCGCCTCCTTCCGCGGCACGTCGCCGAGCCGCCCCAGCTCCGCGACGTCGAGCACCTTGCCGGCGATGTCGGCGATGTCGTGCGGGAGGTCGTTGTCGAGCTTCGCCCGGTCGGTGAGCAGGAACGGCCGGTCGACCCGGCGGACCAGCTCGGCGACCGTCGCGCCGTCGAGCTTGGGGGACAGCAGCACCGGTACCGCGCCGATGCGCGCGACCGCGCAGGCCAGGAGCGTGATGTCGAAGCCGTCGGACTTGTGGACCACCACCCGGTCACCGGTGCGCACCCCCGACGCCCACAGCCGCGACGCCGTGTCGGCGACGAGCTCGGCGAGCCGCGCGACGGTGGTCCGCCGGCCGAGGTGCGGTGCGATGGCGAGGTCGTGGTCGATGATCACGGGGTTGTCCGGGTGGCGTGCCGCGGCCCGCTCGAACAGCGTGCCGAGCCGGATGCCGCGGTTGCCGATGCGCTGCAGGAACATGCGTCCTCCGTCACGCCTTCTCGATGACCACTTTGACGCGCTGGAGGGTGTCGGCCAGGTCCGACTGCACCTTGGCGCCCCACTCGGCGAAGAACCGTTCGCGCTCAGCCGAGCTCATCTCGGCGATGATCTTGCGGATGCCCTCGGTGGCGCGACCCATCCGGAAGTGGTGGACCAGCGTCGATCCGTCCCCGTTGGGCGCGACCTCGAACGACCACACGCTGTCCTGCGTGTTCCCGGCGCTGTCGCGCATCGCCCAGCGGAAGGCCCGGCCCGGCTCGGCGGCGACGACCTCGGCCTGGGTGGTCCAGGCGCCGCGCACCACGGGGGCCCAGGCGACGACGTCCTCGCTGCGCAGGTTCTCACCCTGGAAAACCGCGCCGACACTGCCCGGCGCACCGGAGATCCAGCGGCCGCCGGTACATTCGGTGCTCCACTCGCCGCTGCGCGGCAGGTCACTGACGACGGCGTAGACGCCGGCGGGCCGCGCGGCGACACGAATCTCGGCGCGGGCCTGGAATAGCGGACTGTTCTGAGGTTCGGCCATGCCAGAAATGGTGTGTGGCAACGTTTTGCGCGGTCAAAGCCCGCGCTCCTCGTCCGTCAGGTCAGCAGCGCGGCCTACCGCCCATACAACAAGATCACGGAACCTCGATGCTCGTGTGTGACAGCACCGAAGTTCCGTGATCATGATTGAGCGGGGGCGCGGCTACGGGAGGAACGCCGCCGCGTGGTCGTGGGCCCACTCGGCGAACGTGCGGGCCGGGCGGCCCGTCACGCGCTCGACGACGTCCGTCACCGCGTACGGCACGCCGTCGGTCGCGGCCCAGTAGCCGATCGTCGCCTCGATCACCCACTCCGGCACGATCTGAGCCAGGGTCGCCCGGCCCTCCTCGGGGGTCTGCTCCTCCACCCGGACCGGCCGGCCCGTCGCCTCGGCGATCAGTTCCGCCTGCCGGCGTTGCGTCACGGACTCCGGGCCGGTGATGAGATAGCGCTCGCCCTCGTGGCCCGGCGTCGTCAGGGCCGCGGCGGCGACCGCGGCGATGTCCCGCTCGTGGATCGCGTCGCTGTGCGACTCGGCATACGGGAACCGGACGATGCCCTCCTCGCGGATCGACCGGTCCCAGCCCCACAGCAGTACGTTGCTCGCGAAGTTGTCCGGCCGCAGGTAGGTCGTGGCCAGGCCGGAGGCGTCCAGCGCCTGCTCGACCACGCGGTGCATGTCGGCGATCGGCTTGCGGGCCGGGATCCGGTCCAGCACCGTGTCCGACGACAGCAGCACCACGTGCTCGACCCCGGCCGACCGGGCCGCGGCCACGAACGCGTCGACGCCTTGCGGCACCGCGTAGAGGAACACCTTGCGGACGCCCGCGAGGGCGGCCGGCAGGCTCTCGGGGTCGGTCAGGTCGGCCCGGACCGTCTCGACGCCGGCGGGCAGTGTGAGCCGGCCCGGGTCGCGGCCGGTCGCGCGGACCCGAGCGCCGGCGGCGAGCAGCTCGTCGACCACGGCTCGGCCGACCTGGCCGCCGCCGCCGAAGACGAGGATGGGGTCGGTGACAGTCATCTGCTGGGACCTCCTGAGTGCTCGACGGTGCGTTCGGGCTGCCGCTGCTGCGGCACGGTCACGTCGCGGCGGCGGGCGGTGGAGAAGCGGCGGGTGATCGGCCGCTCCACGGCGGTGTAGAGCAGCGCGGCGAGCCCGATCGCCACGGCGAGCTCGACGACGAGCAGCCCGGCGGCGGCGGGCGTGCCGAACGTGCGGCCCAGCAGCGATCGGCCGGCGACCAGCACGATGAAGTGCAGCAGGTAGAAGGCGAACGAGATCTCGCCGAGCCAGCGGGCGACGCGGCCCCGGAACGGCGTGAACCGGCCATCCGCGTCGGCGGTCGCAGCAGCGGTGATGAGCAGCACGATCGGCACGATGGTGACGACACGCTGACCGTACAGGTACGGCACGAACGACGCCAGCGGGACGGCGACCGCCAGCAGCAGAGCGGACCAGCCGAGCCCGACGCCCCGCCACCGTCCACTGAGGACGGCACGGGCGACCAGGATGCCGAGCGCGAAGTCGAGCAGCCGGACGGGCGGCAGGAAGTACGCGAACCAGTACTGCGACTCGGACGCCCCCCACCCGCCGGGGACGCCCGGGGTCGACGGGAGCGCCAGGTAGGCGACGAGCGGGGTGGCGGCGATCGCGGCGAAGGTGCCGGCGATCCAGTACTTCAGCCGGTCCTCGCGGATCCGCTTGGCGAGCACCAGCAGCAGCGGGAACGCGGCGTAGAAGAACGCCTCGGCCCCCAGCGACCAGCTCGGCGGGTCGACGCTGATGTTGACGAAGAAGTCGGGCACCCAGACCTGCAGCATGAAGAGGTTGAGCACGGCCTGCCACGCCGGCGTGTACGCGGCCGCGAACACCACCATGGCGAGGATCCAGGCGACCACGTAGTTGGGGTAGATCTTGACCAGCCGGCGGCGCCAGAACGCCCCGAGCGTGTCCTGTTCGCGCGCCGACCAGGTCAGCACGAAGCCGCTGAGCACGAAGAAGAAGGTGACGCCGAGCGCGCCGAGCTGGGACCCCGCCGTGGCGAAGCGGCCCGCGACGCCCTGGTCGGCGAGGAGGCTGGTGCTCGGCAACTGCAGCGACGCGTGGTACACGAAGACGAGCAGGGCCGCCGGGAACCGTAAGCCTGTCAGCGAGGGCAGCCGGGAAGGCCGGTCGAGGGTGGTCATGGAGCACCGTCCTGTCGGGAGTGGATGGGTGGCAGGCCGAGCCGGGCGCGCAGGGTGCCGTGCGGTGCCCCGTCACCGCTCGGCAGCGCACGGTTCGGCAGTAGTGGCTCGCCGGGCCTGGCGGCGGGGAGCCGCCAGGCCGCGGGGTGCCAACCGGCGCCGTCGAGCGCGGCGGCGAGGTGCGGCGGCGGTTCAGCCAACGCTGATCGCCTGCAGCTTTTCGTAGAGGTACTGCGACGCCGAGATCTCCGGGTGCTCGACCCGGCCGATCGGCGGCGCGAGGGAGGCGATGCGCGCGTCGCGGTCGCTGACGTAGAAGAACACCAGCGAGACCAGGTCCTCGTCGGGAGCGGTCGCCTGCGGCGGGAGCACCCGGTGACGGGTGGAGCGCCAGCGGTCGCCGGTCCAGCGGGCCATCAGGTCGCCGATGTTGACCGTGAAGGCCGCCGGGTCGTACGGCGCGTCCTCCCAGGCACCCGCGGCGTTGAAGACCTGCAGGCCGCCGACGCCGGGCTCCCGGTCCAGGACGGTGACCGTGCCGAAGTCGGTGTGCGGGGCGATCCGGAACTGCCCGTCCGACGGCGGCCCGACCTCGTCCAGCGGCGGGTACCGGTTGATGTTCAGCGTGTACTTCGGGTGCCGGGTGTGGGTGGTGAAGTGGTCGGCGGGCAGGTCGAGGGCGGCGGCGAAGATCGTCAGCAGATCGTCGGAGAGCGCACGCATGCGATCCATGTACTCGCGGGCGGCGGCCTCGAGCTCCGGCACGGCGGCCGGCCACACGTTCGCCGGGTGCCAGCCCAGGTCGGCCGCCGGATCGCCGGCCTCGACGGAGGAGCCCACGGAGTAGGACTCCTTGAGGTCCGGCGGCGACTCCACGCCCTCGAGGTAACCGTTGGCCTCGACACCGGGGGCGAGCCAGCCGCGGCCGCCGACCGGCACCGCGTACGGCTGCTTCTGCGCCTCCGGCAGCGTGAAGAACCGCCGCGCGGCGGCGCGGGTCCGGTCCCGCAGCTCGGCCGGCACGCCGTGCCCGGTGACGAGCAGGAAGCCCGACACCTGCAACGAGCGGTCGATCTGGGCCGCCACCTCGGCCCGGTCGGCCGGTGATCCGGAGAACCACGGCTCCAGGTCGACCAGGGGGATACTGCTCATCTCGTCGCCTCCTTTGTTAACTTCCTATTACTCCTATCGGAGAAATAGGTTGCATCGTGTGCGCCGCCCCGGGACGGGCCCTTCAGGACGGACTCAGGACGTGCGGGCGTCCTCGCGCAGTCCCGGGAACAGCTCGCGGCCCACGACCCGCAGCAGCTCCAGCTGCTTCGCGTTGTGGCTGCCGGGCGAGGCGGTGAACAGCAGCAGGTGCTGGTCCTCGGCCGGGGACAGCAGCTGCTCGCAGTTGAGGTCGATCAGGCCGACGGTCGGGTGGATGACCCGGATGTTGCCCTGCCGGCGCACGCCCACCTCGTGGCGCTCCCAGAGCGTCTCGAACTCCTCGCTCGCCGCCCGCAGCTGCCGCACCAGGTCGAGCGCGGCCGCATCGCCGCTGCGGCGGGCCAGTGCGCCGCGCAGGTCGGCCACGTGCAGGCGGCTGTAGTGGGCCTGGTCCTCGACCGGATACGCGGCCCGCACGGACGGGTCGGTGAACCACCGCCAGACGATGTTGCGGTTCTGCGGCTGGGTGGAGCACACGCCGCCGAACAGCGACTCGGCGAGCGCGTTCTGTGCAAGCAGGTCGCCGATGTCGTTGAGGATCTGGGCCGGTGCGTCGGTCAGCCGGTCGAGCAGGAACAGCAGCCCCGGACGCACGTGGTTGCCGGCCTGCCGGCCGATCGGCGGCCGGTGCCCGGCGAGCAGGTAGAGGTGGTCGCGCTCGTCGTCGTTGAGCCGCAGCGCGCGGGCCAGTGGCGCGAGCAGCTGCGTCGACGGCTGCGGGCTGCGGGCCTGCTCGAGCCGCATGTAGTAGTCGGCCGACATGCCGGCGAGCTGCGCGACCTCCTCGCGGCGCAGGCCGGGCGTGCGGCGCCGGGCGCCGGCGGACAGCCCGACGTCCTGCGGCTGCAGCCGCTCGCGGCAACGGCGGAGGAAGTCGGCGAGTTCACGGCGGTTCATGCTGCCCATGATGGACTGAGCCCTTCCGGTCTAGCCAAGGATCGTTGGTCCTAGTCATCCCGTCGTCTCATCCGCCGTTGCCGCGTCGCTGCTGGCCGGCGGGCCCCGTAACAAGGAGATGTAACACTGAGCGTACTTGAGCGGCTACGGATCTTGGTGTTAGCTCTCCAACAACATGCAGTGACGAATATCCATGCCCTCTGTCGGTGGCCCGCCCCTGTCCGGCAAGCGCGACGACGCGCCGCCGTGGACCGGGCGCGGCCCGTTCGAGCCAGCTGACCGGAGGTGCCAGTGGTGCCACGCATCGCGCCGGTGCGGGACGACGCACACCGCGGGCTCGCCGCCCTCGTGGACGCCGCGCACGATCTTGCCGTCCCCACTGACCTGGAGAGTCTGTTACCGGTGGTCGCGCGGCAGGCGCGGCGGCTGCTCGGCCTGTCGCTCGCGTTCGTCGGTGCGCTCGACGACAAGCAGGCCGCGGTCACCGTCCGCGCCGTCGACGGCCTCGCCTCGGGCCTCGCGCCAGGGTTCCGGATACCGCGCGACGACGGCCTGGCCGCCGCCGCACTCGCTGGCCCGGGCCCGCAGTGGACGGCCGACGCGGCCGGCACGCTCAGGGAGGCCGGGCCGGCAGGCGGGGCACAGGACAGCCACGGCGACCCGCTCGCCGGGCTGGTCCGGGCCGAGGGGCTGCGCGCGGTGATCGCCGTCCGGCTCGGCCACGGCACCGGGCGCTTCGGCAAACGCCCGTTCGGGGTGCTCTACGCCGCCGACCGGCGTGCCCGGCTGTTCACCGCGGACGAGTGCGCGCTGCTCGGCTCGCTCGCCGAGCTGGCCGGGGCCGCGATCGAGAAGGCTCGGCTGCTGGACCGCACCGTCGCCCGGCTGTCGGGGCTGGAGAACACCACCGCCCGTACCGCCGCCGACCTGGGACGCGTCCGCGAGCTCGGCGCTGTGCACCGGGCCCTCGTCGACCTCGCAGTGTCCGGCGACCCACAGGATCTCGTCGACGAGGCGGGCCGGCGGCTGCACGGTGGGGTCCGCCTGTACGACGTGGACGGCCTGGCCCTGGCCACGACCGGCGGGACGGCGTGGCCGGACGAGGACGAGCCGCTCTGCCCGGGGGTGCCCGGACCCGCGGACCGGGAGCCGGTCGCGCTCGGCCCGACGACCTGGCGGGTGCCGGTCGTCGCCGGGGAGCGGCCGCTCGGCACGCTGCTCGTCCGCGCCGTGCGCGTCCTCAGCGGCGTCGAGCGGCAGGTGCTGCCCCTGATCGCGCAGGCCGCCGCCGTCGTGCTGCGCCACCATGCCGGCAGCGCCGCCGAGGAGCACGCCCGCGAGGACCTCCTCGACGACCTGCTCATCACGCCGCCGCGCCCGCGCCGGCGGCTCGACCGGGCCGCCCGCCGGCTCGGCGTCGACCTCGACCGGCCGCACGTCGTGCTCGTCGCCCGGCCCGAGGACAGGGCCCCGGGCACCGCGCGCGATCCGGGGCAGCGGCACCGCCCCGGCCGCCCGGGGATCTGGGCCGCCTCGTACGCGCGGCGCATCGGCGGCCTCAGCGGGACGCCGGACGGGCACCTCGTGCTCGTGCTGCCCGGCACCGACCCCGGCGCGGCGGCCCGCAGCGTCACCGGCCAGCTGTCGGCGCTGCTCGGCACGCCGGTCACCATCGGTGCCGCCGGCCCGGTCTCCGGCGCGGCGGCGCTCGCGGCCGGGCACCGGGAGGCGCTGCGCTGCCTCGACGCGCTCACCGCATTGGACCTCACCGGCCGCGGCGCCTCCGGGCGGGAGCTGGGCTTCCTCGGGGTCCTGATGTCCGGCCGGCAGGGGGTCGACACGTTCGTCGAGGCGGTCCTCGGCCCGGTCCTCGACCACGATCGGCGCCGGTTCACCGATCTCACCCGCACGCTCGACGCCTACTTCGAGGCCGGTGGCAGCCCGACCAACGCCGCGGAGCGGCTGCACGTCCACCCCAACACCGTGGCGCGGCGCCTGGAACGGGTGAAGGAGCTGCTCGGCCCCGACTGGCAGCGGCCGGTGAAGGCACTGGACGTACAACTCGCGCTGCGGCTCTTCCGGTTGCGCGACACGCTTTCCGGCGAGCCGCGCGGCCCGCGCCGGTGACCGGAGGCGCTCAGGACGGTGTGACGACCACGCGGCGGCCGTGCAGCTCGCCCCGCTCGATCATGCGGTGGGCCTCCGCGGTCGCCGACAGCGGCAGGTCCACCGTCGCCCGCGGGCGGAGCCGCCCGGCCGCCAGCAGCCGGTTGATCGTCACCGCGGCCTCGGCCAGCTCGCCCGCGGTGGCGTGCGAGATGACGAACCCGGTGACGGTGCGGTCGTGCATGTAGAGCGCACCGGCCGGCAGCACCGGGCGGCTCGCGGCGCCGGCGAGCAGCACCACCCGTCCGCGGAACGCCAGCAGGTCGACCACGGTCCCGAGGTCGTTGCGCCCGGACGTGTCGAGGTGCAGGTCGATGCCGTCCGGGCAGGCCTTCGCGAGCCGGTCGGCGAGGTCCGGCGCGCGGTAGTCGAGGACCTCGTCGGCGCCGAGCCCGGCGCAGTAGTCGGCGTCGTCCGCGGCGGCGGTCGCGACCACCCGCGCACCGGCCTGCGCCGCCAGCACGACCAGCGCCGACCCGACGTTGCCGGCGGCACCCTCGACGACCACCGTCTCGCCGGCCCGCAACCGCCCGTGGGTGAACAGGCCGAGGTAGGCGGTGCCGGCCGGGTGCACGACGGTCACCGCGTCGGCCGGCGACACCCCGGCCGGCAGGCGGTACAGTCGCTCCACCGGCACGACGGCCTGCTCGGCCGCGGCGCCCTGCCGGCCCGCGTGGCCGAGGCTGTTGCACCAGACCGTGTCGCCGGGCGCGAACCCGGCCGCACCCGGTCCGGCGTGCACCACCGTGCCGACCAGGTCGCGGCTGACGACGAACGGCATCGGCAGCGGGGTGCGGAACAGCCCCGAGCGGACGAACGTGTCGACCGGGTTGACCGTCGTGGCGATCACGTCGACGAGGACGTCGGTCGGTCCTGGGACGGGGGGCGGCAGCTCGCCGTACCGGATGAGCTCCGGCGGCCCGAGCCGCTCGATGTAGGCGGCACGCATACCCGCGGATTCTGCCCCTCGCGGTGCCGCAGTTCAGCGCTCCGGGGCCGTTTCCGTCAAGTTCACCCGCTTACCCAAGGGTTGCCGGTCCTAGGTAAAGCGGTCCGATTCTCAGTGCCCACCGCTGGTGGGACGGTCGTCTTGTCCGGATTTCCTCACACCCATCAGGAGTGACAACCATGCCACGCGCTGTGCGATTCGACCGGTTCGGCAGCACCGAGGTGCTGCAGGTCGTGGAGGTGGAGCGGCCCACGCCCTCGGCGGGCACCGTGCTCGTGCGGGTCCGGGCGACCGGGCTCAACCCGGTCGAGTCCGGCATCCGTGGCGGCTTCCTCGACAAGGTGTACCCCACCTCGTTCCCTGCGGGCCAGGGCCGCGACGTCGCCGGCGTGGTCGAGGAGGCGGGGCCGGGCGTCACCGAGTTCGCCGCCGGCGACGAGGTCATCGGCTGGACCGACGAGCGCGGCGCCCAGGCCGAGCTGGTCCTCGTGCCGGTGGGCAACCTCACCCGCCGCCCGGCGGAGGTCCCGTGGGAGGTCGCCGGGGGCCTCTACACCGCCGGTGCCGCCGCGTATGCCGCGGTGCGTGCCGTCGCGGTCGGCGAGGGCGACACGGTGGTCGTCGCCAACGCCGCCGGCGGGGTCGGCTCGATCGCCGTCCAGCTCGCCAGCCACGCCGGCGCGACGGTCATCGGCCTGGCCGGCGAGGCGCACCACGACTGGCTGCGGCAGCACGGCGTGACGCCGGTCGCCTACGGCGACGGCGTCCTCGACCGGGTGCGGGCCGCGGCCGGCGACAAGATCGACGCGTTCGTCGACGCGTTCGGCGGCGACTACGTCGACCTCGCGCTCCAGCTGGGCGTCCAGCCGGACCGCGTCAACACGCTCATCAACTTCGCGGCCGCCGCGCAGCACGGGGTGAAGGCCCAGGGCAGCAACGACGCCTCCACCCCGGAGGTGCTCGCCGAGCTCGCCGGCCTCGTCGCGGAGGGCCGCCTGGACGTACCGGTGGAGGCGGCGTTCCCGCTGGAGCGGGTGGCCGAGGCGTACGGGCTGCTCGAGCGCCGCCACACCCTCGGCAAGATCGTCCTGGTCGCATAGGGAGGCATCACCATGACCGAACCACTGGACCCGTGGGGCATGGCCTGGGTGCACCAGGTGTACCGCAGGGAACTGCGACTGCTGGCCACGCTCGTCGCCGATACGGCCGAGGGCGACCGCGACCGTGCGGCCGTCGTCGCCGAGCACCTCACCGACATCACCGCTTCCCTGCACGAGCACCACGTCGGCGAGGACGGCCTGCTCTGGCCGCTCCTGCTCGACCGGGCTGGCCCGCAGGCCGACCTCGTGCACCGCATGGAGAAGCAGCACGGCGAACTGCACGAGCTGCTGCGCGAGGTCGCGGAGCTGAACCCGCGCTGGCGGGAGACGGCCTCCGCGGCCGACCGCGATCGGCTCGCCGACGTCGTGCGCCGCGTGTCGGCACTCACCGACGAGCACCTCGTCGACGAGGAGCAGCACGTCCTGCCGCTGATCCGCCAGCACATCACGCCCGACGAGTGGCAGGCCTTCGAGGTGCGCGGCCGCGACTCGATCCCGCAGGAGAAGGCGCTCGTCTTCCTCGGCATCGGCCTCGAGGACGCCACCCCGCACGAGCGGGAGAAGCTCATCGGCGGCCTGCCTCCGGAGGTCCTGCAGTTCTGGGAGGGACCCGGGGGGCAGCAGTACGCGCAGTGGCGCGCCGGGCTGCTCGGCACGGCCTGACGATGGCGGTCCGGCTCAACCACACGTTCGTGCACGCCCGGGACGCCCGGCGGTCCGCCCGTGACCTGGCGGACACGCTCGGGCTGCCCGAGCCGGGCTGGTCCGGGTCGTTCCCCGCGGTGCGGCTCGACGGCGGCGTCCTGCTCGAGTTCGTCCAGGTCGACGAGGTGACCACGCAGCACTACGCCTTCGAGGTCACCACCGCCGAGTTCGACGCGATCCTCGGCCGCGTGCGCGACGCGGGCCGGCCGTTCTGGGCCGGCCCGCTGCACCACGGTCCCGGCGCCGTCAATGCCTGGGGTGGCGGGCGCGGCTTCTACTTCGACAGCGTCGACGGCCACGCCTTCGAGGTGCTGACCCGCCCCGGCGGCGGCGCCGACAGCCCGCAGCAGCTCGTCGAGCTCGTCGAGCGCGCGTACAACGCCGGTGACGCGGAGGCCGCGTCGCGGCTGTTCGAGTCCGGCGCGGTGCTCGTGACGCGGCCCGGCGAGCCGGTCACCGGCGCGCGGCTGCGCCAGTCGATCGCCGGCTTCCTCGGCCAGGTCCGGCACATGGAGATCCGGATCCGGCACGTCTACGAGGCCGACGGGATCGCGCTGCTCGTCACCGACCACACCACCGAGCTCACCGGAGCGGACGGCGACCCGGTCCGGGTCGGCGGCACCGCCACCGACGTTGCCCGCCGCGGCCCGGACGGCCGGTGGCGATACCTGCTCGACAACCCTTCCGGCACCGACCGCTGAAAGGTCCACGATGGACACCGTCACGCCGCGACGGGCCGGCCTCGTGCTCGCCCTGCTCGGCCTCGCCCAGCTCATCACCTCGATCGACTACAACATCGTCTACGTCGCGCTGCCGGCTATCGGCGCCGACCTCGGCTTCTCCGCGCAGAACCTCCAGTGGGTGGTGAGCGCCTACGCGGTCGCGTTCGGCGGCTTCCTGCTGCTCGGCGGTCGCGCCGCCGACCTCGTGGGCCGGCGCCGTGTCTTCGTCGCCGGGCTCGCGCTCTACGCCGTGTCCTCGCTCGTCGGTGGCCTCGCCGGTCACCCCGGACTGCTCATCGCCGCCCGCGCCGCGCAGGGCCTCGGCGGCGCGCTGCTGTTCCCCGCGACGCTGTCGCTCGTGGTCACCTCGTTCGAGGAGGGCCGCGAGCGCAACCGGGCGTTCTCGGTGTGGGCCGCGGCCGGCGCCGGCGGCATGGTCCTCGGCTCGCTGCTCGGCGGCGTGCTCACCCAGGCGTTCGGGTGGGAGGCGGTGTTCTTCGTCAACGTCCCGCTCGCCGGGGTCGCGATCGTGCTGGCGTACGCGCTGCTGCCCGCCGACGGTCCGCGCGTCGCCGGCCGCGGGTTCGACCTGCCGGGCGCCGTCACCGCCACCGTCGGGGTGACCCTGGTGGTCTTCACGCTGGTCCAGGGCCCGGTCCTCGGCTGGACGTCGCCGCTGCTGCTGGCCTGCGCCGCCGGCGGCATCGTGCTGCTGGCCGCGTTCGTCGCGATCGAGGCGCGCACCGGTTCGCCGCTGATGCCGCTGCGGCTGTTCCGCAACCGCAACCTCAGCACCGGCGTGAGCGTGACGCTGCTGTTCATGGCGACGTTCGGGACGTTGCTGTACTTCCTGACCGTCCACTTCCAGCGGGTGCTGGGCTACAGCGCGCTGCAGACCGGGCTGGCCTACGTGGTGCCGATGGGCGCCGGCGCGGTGGGCTCGATGCTGGGCGGGCGGCTCGCGACCCGGTTCGGCAACCGGGCGACGCTGGTCACCAGCCTCGCGGTCGGCGTCGTGTCGACCGTCGCGCTCGGCTTCGGCATCGGCGCCGGTGGGTCATACCTCGCGCTGCTGCCGGCGATGGTGGTGCTCAACGTCGCGCAGGGCGTCATCTTCACCACGATGTTCGCCGCGGCCACGACCGGCACCGCCCTGTTCGACCAGGGCATCGCCTCCGGCATCGTCTCGACCGGGCAGCAGGTCGGCTCGGCCGTCGGGCTGGCGGCGCTGGTCGCCGTCGCCAACGCCGGCACGGCCGGGCTGACCGGCACGGAGCTGCACGACGCGACCGTCTCCGGTCTGCGCACCGCGGTGCTGGTGGCGGCGGCCGGCATGGTCGTGACCATCCTGGTGGCGCTGAACTTCCGCCGTGAGCCCGCGCGGGCGGAGGACCCGGCGCTTGTCTCGACCTGACGCGCCTGCCGGGTGCGGACGTCCCCGTGACGTCCGCACCCGTGGTGCGGTTCAGGCGGGCTTGTCGTGGAGGTCGGCGGCCATCGACTCCGGGGCGCGCATGCGCCACGCGTCGGTGACGAGCTCCGCCAGGCGGTCGATGTCCACCTCGGCCAGCCGGAGCATCACCAGCGGCATCCCGTCGTAGGCGGGCGTGGTGAAGAACCGCTCCGGCTCGCCGAGCAGCAGCGCCTGCTTCTCGGCCTCGTCCCCGACGTACAGCACCGCGATGTCGGTGCGGATGACGCGCGGCCGGCCCGGCGAGCGCTCGGGATAGGACCAGACGAATCCCTTGTCGGCGACCCGGAAGTCGAAGCCGTCACTGTCGATCTCGACGACGTGCGGCAGCGAGAGTGCCAGCCGGCGCACGTCCTCGGCGTCAGTCATCGGGGTCGCTCCCGCGGATCACTCGTCGCATACCCACAGGCTAATCGCCGCGGGCCGGACGGGTGCCGTCAGGGCGTGGCGGCCCTGACGGCACCCGTCATCGGGCGGAGCGGATGACCGTTTTCGTCCGCATGAGGAACTCGCCCAGGTAGGCGTCGTGCGGGACGCCCGGCCGCAGCCAGTAGGTCGGGTGGTCGCCGACGTAGACGTTGCTGATCGTCGGCTCGTCGAGCAGGTCGCCGACGAGCGCCTCGTCGCCGGTGAAGACGGTCAGCACCAGCGTGTCGCGCAACGGGGCCAGGCCGTCGGCCGGGGACCACGGCGCGACCCAGACGCACGGGAACGGCAGCTCCACCCGCGTCTGCGGGGCGTCCGCCCGGTCGACCTGGTGCACCGCCGGGCGCAGCGCGGCGCTGCCGTCGCCGAGCTCCTCGACGATGCCGTCCCCGCCGAGCCAGGCCGTGGTACCGCGGGCCTGACCGAGCAGGAACGACTCCAGCGCGCGGGCGCCGTCGACCGGCTGGACCGGCAGGACCGCCTTGTCGCTGTCCGGCGGCAGGGCCGGCAGCGCCGCGAGCCGCTCCGCGATCGCCCGCGCCAGCGGCGCCGGGTCGCCGTCGACCAGGACCGCGGTGGCGTTGATGCACGCCACGCCACCCTGGTGGCTGATCGAGTCGACGATGGTGTCGAGGTGCGCCCGCCAGTCGACCCCGGCGGTCAGCAGGATCTTCGATCGGCCCGGGCCCTGCGGCAGGATCCGGGAGCCGGTCGCGTACTTGCGTACGACGTCGTCGCCGCCGTAGACGAGCCCGAGGTCGGCGCCGTGCAGCATCTCGTCGGCGGCGTCGTGGTCGGTCGGCAGCAGCACGACCTGGTCGTCGCCGAACCCGGCCGCCCGCAGCGCGGTGATGAGCCGATGCGGGGTGAGCGGCTCGCGGCGCGACGGGCGGACCGCCACCCGGTAGCCGAGGGCGAGCGCCTCCAGCCACAGCGAGTGCGGGCCGGGGTGGTTCCCGGCGGCGTGCACGGCGAACACGTCGCCGCGGCGGGTCCATACCGCGTTGCCCCGCAGCGTCTGCGGTGCGCGCCAGTCGGCGACCGCGCCCTCGGGGCGGGCCAGCCCGATCGTCTCGCCGGCGAGCGTGGCGGCCTCGGCGATGGCGGCGGTCGCGGCGCGTACGACCGGCAGCGGCACGCCGGAGACGCGGCTGACCGTCCGCTCGTAGTCCGCGAAGGACAGCCCGGCGATCTCGTCGCCGGTGAACCGCTCCGCCGCCTCGGCGAGCGCCGCGATCCGCCGCTCGTAGGGCAGCGGCCGGGCGGCCCGCAGCGCGGCCAGCGACCGGCTCACGAACAGCCGCGGCACCAGGCTCAGCGCCACGGCGGGCGCGCCGGCGACGTCCGGCACGGTCAGCCGCTTGCGCGCCCGGTAGCCGCCGTTGGGGCCGAGCGCGTCGATCTCGACCAGCGCCATCAGTACACCCCCTCGATGACCGTCTCGTCGTCGAAGCGCGCCACCGGGGCCACGTCCGCCACCGAGTCGCCGGCCTGCCCGGCGGGCGGGGCGATCCGCGTCGCGTAGTCGCGCTCCAGGTTGTTGGGCAGGAACAGGCTCTTACTCACGTGGTTCATGACGACCTGGCCGCGCTCGCCGTAGGGCACCGTCGCGCCGGTCTCCGGATCGACGACGCGAAACGTCATGTGCGGCGAGAACGGGTCGTAGACGCACGGGTCGTCGTCGGTCAGGCCGGGCCGCTCGCTGGCGTTGCCGAGGATCATCGTGCTGCCGAAGCCGCTGTAGAGCAGCACGTCGGGGAAGACCTCGGTGCGGTAGAGGTGCCGGGTGTCCGGGTCCATCTGGGTGCCGACCCAGTTGATGGCGCGGACCTTGTCGTTGACGAGCTTCACGAGGTCGTCGCGGCGGGCGAGCCGCTCCAGCACCGGCGGCGTGATCATCAGCACCCCGACGTCCTGGCTCTGCAGCACATAGGCGATCTGCTCGACGAGGTGCTCGCCGTAGTCGGCCGCCTCGCCGGTCTTGCCGGCGGCGATGAGCCGCTTGACCCAGCGTGGGTCGAGGTCGACCGAGAACGCGAGCCCGCCCCGGAACGCGGCCTGCCGCGCGATGATCGGGCCGACCATGTGCGGGCCGGACGGCACGACCGAGAGCCAGTTGACACCCTGCGGGACGCCGTGGCGGTCGAGCTCGGCGCTGCTCCAGGCCAGCAGCCGGTCCAGCCAGTCGCGCAGCAGCACGACCCGTTTCGGCGCGCCCGTGGTACCGCCGCTCTCGTAGATGCCGACGACGTCCGGTCGCGGCCCGTACCCGCGTGGAATCAGGTCCTCGACGCGGACCGTCCGCAGCTCGTTGGCCAGGTTGGGGAAGCGGTCCAGGTCGGCGAACGTCGTGATGTCGGCCAGCGGGTCGAAGCCGAGGCCCGCGGCCCGCTCCAGCCAGAACGGCGATCCCGTCTGTGGGGAGAAGTGCCAGCGCAGCGCCGCTCGCAGGTATTCGTCGGGGTCCGGCGCGGTGTCGGCGGGGTCGAACGGCAGGTCGAGGATCGGGTCGTCAGCACGTGCCACTGCGAACTCCTGAGGTCAGTCGAGCTTGATGCCGGTGGTGCCGCTGGCCGGGATGAGCGGGTCGCGGGGGAGCCGGTCGAGGTCGAAACCGAAATGCTTGCGGTACGCGGCGAGGACCGCCGCGTCGTCGGTGAGGTCGGTGCGCACCCGCTCGCCGCCGGCGTCGATCGTCAGCCGCCGGCCCTTCAGCGTCACCCGTCCCTCCGCCGTGGGCAGTGAGCAGAACACGTCCTGCAGGAACGGCGAGTCCGGGCAGGTGCGCCACCACCACAGCGTCGGCCGGAAGTCGTCGAGGGCGGCTGGGCGGTCGTCGAGGCGGTACAGCGGCTTGTCGTCGAGCGTCACCTCGCCGTCCCGGACGTGGTACGTGCCGTGCGGGTCCGGCTGGGCCGCCGCCGTCGAGAACCGCAGCGGCAGGCGGCTGTTGCGGCCGAACCCGGTGTCCACGAGCCACGGCTCACCGTCGACGGTGACGCGCAGCGCGAGGTGGCAGTACGGCGGGCCGAGGCCGGCCGGGCGGTACACCCGGCCGGGCAGGATCTCGACCTCGTAGCCCAGGGCCGTCAGCAGCAGCCCGAACGCCGGGTTGGTCTCGTAGCAGCCGCCGCCGCGCCGGTCACGGACGATCTTGTCGACGACCGCGCCGCCGAGGTGGATCTCCTCGTCGAGGTGGTAGCCGAGGTTCTCGAACGGCACCGTGAGCACGTGCCGCTCCTGGAGGTGGCGCAGGCCGGCGAGGTCCGGCACGGCGGGGCGGCGGGCGCCGATGCGGTGCAGGTACTCCTCGACGGTCTGTTCGTCGAGCATCAGGTGGTCCTTTCCGTGCGGGGCCAGCGCAGCAGCGCGAACCCGGCCGACATGCCGCCGCCGAAGCCGGCCAGCAGCACGAGGTCGCCTTCGCGCAGGCGCTCGCGGGTGTGGTCGAGCGTCACCGGCAGCGATGCGGCGCCGGTGTTGCCGAACTCGGCGCCGGTCGCGGCGGTACGGTCGGCCGGCACGCCGACCGCCGCCGCGAGATCGGCGACGAGGTTGGGATTGGCCTGGTGCGGCACGAACGACGCCAGCCGGTCCGGTGCGACGCCGGCGTCGGCGAGGAACGCGCGGATCGCGGGCGCCACCGTGTCGAGCACGAAGTCGCGTACCGCGCGACCCTCCATCGCGAAGTGGTGCAGCCCGGCGTCGATCGACCCGACCGAGGCCGGGATGCGGCTGCCTCCGGCCGGCACGCGGATGAGCTGGTGCGCCTCGGCGAACGTGGCGAGCCGGCTCGCCAGCACCGTGGGCCGGTCGCCGGGGCCGAGCACCACCGCGCCGGCGCCGTCGCCGAACAGCACCGCGGTCCGCCGGTCGGCCGGGTCGAGGATGCGGGAGTACACGTCGGCGCCGATGACGAGGGCGTGGCCGCCGGCCGCCCGCAGCAGGCGCTCCGCCGTGCCGAGGGCGAACACGAACCCGCTGCAGACGGCGTTGAGGTCGAACGCGGCGGTGCCCGGCCCGACGCCGAGCTCGTCGGCGACGAGCGACGCGGTGGGCGGCTGCGGCGAGTCGGGCGTCGAGGTGGCCACGAGGACCAGCGACAGCTGCGCCGCGCGGATCCCGGCGTCCTCGAGCGCGGCTCGCCCGGCGGCCACGGCGAGGTCGGAGGTGGCCTCGTCCGGCTTGGCCCAGCGCCGCGCCCGGATGCCCGTCCGGGCGACGATCCACTCGGCGGTGACCCCTGCCGGGCCCGCGACGGTAGCGTTGTCGACGACGTGGGCTGGCAGGCACGATCCGGTGCCCAGCACGGCCACGGGCGGACCGGCGGTGTCGTGCAACGTGAGCACGGTGCATCCCTTTCGGTCGGGTTTGGAAGCGGCGCGTGGTCCGGGGCCGGACCGGCGCGGCGATCAGCCGGCGCGGCGGAGGTCCTCGGGTGCGGCGCCGTGCAGGGCGACGAGCGCGTGCGCGGCGGAGGCGAGCGTGATGTGCCGGTGCCAGCCGGCGAACGACCGGCCGGTGAAGTCGCGCAGGCCCACCCGGTCGCCGATCGCGGTGAGGTCCGCGCCGACCCGCGCCGGAAGGCGCCCGAGCCGCACCAGGTCGGCGAGGCCGTGCCCGGTGCACGTGGTCAGCCACACCTCGCCCGGCCACCCCGGGCCGGGGCCGCCGACCCCGAGCAGCACCAGGTCGTCGGGGCGGCCCGGCCCGGGCAGCCGGACGGTGCGGGTCGCGGCCAGCGCGGCACCGGCGCCGAACACCGGCCGGCGGGTGTGCCGGACCATCTCGAGCAGCTGCGCCGCGGGCAGCGGGCCGCCCGTGTGGCCGGGGACCGGCGCGTCCGGGCACAGCGGCGTCGCGCCGTCGATCCGGGCCAGCACCGGTGCGCCGGCCGCCCGCAGCCGGCGGATCACGGCCGGCGCGTCGAGGTCCCGCGCGTCCAGCACGATCGGCAGCTCCCGGTCGGTGACCAGCTCCAGGTATGTGTCGACCAGGCACTCGTCGACGGGCTGCGGCACCGCCGCGGCCGGGATCGCGGCCCGCCGGCGCCGGTCGGCGTCACCCAGCCAGGTCGCCGACAGGTGCAGGCGCCAGTGCACCGGGCTGCTCCAGCCCGGTGCGGCCGCCCACAGGCCCATCGCGTGCTGGGCGCTGAGGAACGACCCGCGGGTGCGGCAGTACCGGCGGCCGACGCCGACCGTGTGCTCACCCGCCTTCGGGATGATCATCGAGTGGACGACCCAGGCGAGCGGCGGCGCGGACCGTAGCAGGTGCTCGCGCAGCGCCCGGCGGACCGGCATCCAGTCCCAGGTCGAGTCGCTGACGAAGTGGTGCAGCCGCTGCTCGTTCGCCGCCCCGGCGATGTTGCGGATCGACTTGCGCCCCGGCGTGCGCAGCAGGCCGTGGACGTACTCGACGCCGCGCCGCCGCTGGTCCTTGCGGGCAAGCCCGGCGAACAGCTCCCCGCACAGTTCGGCGACAACCCGGTCGGCGTCGTCAGGCATCGTTCCCCCTCAACATCCGCGGTGTGCGAGAACACCGTGCCGGGGCGGGCGCGGCCCTGCCTAGGTGGCCGGACCACCGTGCTGCGCGGCGTGGCGGTGGTCCGGGCCGCACGTGACGTACTCCAGCGCCGGCCGTTGCCGCCGCCGCCGGGCCATGCCGACGATGGCGGCCGACAACGGCACTTCGCGAGGAGTACCAGGGCAATGACCAATGTTTCCGTCATCTTCTATTCCTCGACCGGCAACGTGTTCCGGCTCGCCGAGGCCGCAGCCGACGCGGCGGCCAAGGCCGGCGCCGACGTCCGGCTGCGCCGGATCCCCGAGCTGGTGGCCGAGCCCGCCGTCACCGACCGGGACGCGTGGCTGCGGCACACCGAGGCCACCCGGGACGTCCCCGAGGCCACGCTCGACGATCTCGCCTGGGCCGACGCCGTGCTGATCGGCACTCCGGTGCGGTTCGGCCTGCCCGCGCCGCAGCTCATGCACTTCCTCGACACGACCGCGCCGCTGTCGATCGGCGGCCGGCTCGCCGGGAAGGCCGTCGGCGCGTTCACCTCCGGCTCGGCACCGCACGGCGGCCAGGTGAGCACGATCCTGGCCCTGCACAACACGTTCTGCCACTGGGGTTCCGTGATCGTGCCGACCGGCTCCACCGACCCGGTGCTGTTCCGGCCGACCAACGGCAACCCGTACGGCGCGAGCAACGTCTCCCGCAACCAGCCCGGAAACGTCACCGACGACAACCTCGCCGCGGTGGAGTTCCAGGCGCGGCGCACCATCGCGGTCGCGGCGGCCCTCGTGGCGGGCACCGATGGATGACGTCCTCGCCGAGCTGCGGGCCCGCCCCGCCCGGCAGCAGCCGGACTGGGATGATCCCGCCGGGCTCGCCGCCGCGCGCGAGACGCTGACGCGGCAGCCGGCGCTCGTCCGGACGGCCGACGTCCTCGATCTGCGCGCCCGGCTCGCCCGGGTGGCGGCCGGCGAGGCGTACGTCGTGCAGGCCGGCGACTGCGCCGAGGACCCCGGTGAGTGCACGTACGGCGACGTCACCCGCAAGGCCGGCCTCGTCGACATGCTCGCCGGCGCCCTGCAGCTCGACACCGGCCGGCCCGTCCTGCGCGTCGGGCGGCTCGCCGGCCAGCTCGCCAAGCCGCGCAGCCGCGACACCGAGGTCGTCGGCGGCCAGGAGCTGCCGGTGTACCGCGGGCACCTGGTCAACGGCCCCGAGCCGGACCCGGAACGCCGCCGGCCCGACCCGGCGCGGCTCGTCGCCGGCTACCACACCGCCCGCGACGTGCTCGCGCACCTCGGCTGGCAGGCCCGCCCGGGCACGCCGTGGCTCACGCCGCCGACGTGGGCCAGCCACGAGGCGCTCCTGCTGGACTACGAGCTGCCTCAGCTGCGCCGCACCGCGACCGGCCGGCTGCTGCTCGCCTCCACGCACTGGCCGTGGATCGGCGAGCGGACCCGGCAGCTCGACGGCGCCCACGTCGCGCTGCTGGCCGCGGTCGTCAACCCGGTCGCCTGCAAGGTCGGCCCCGGCACCCGCGCCGAAGACCTGGTCGCGCTGTGCCAGCGCCTCGACCCGCACCGCGAGCCCGGCCGGCTGACGCTCATCGCGCGGCTCGGCGCCGCCGCCGTCGACGAGCGCCTGCCGGTGCTCGCCGCGGCCGTCCACGCCGCCGGACACCCGGTCGTGTGGCTCGTCGACCCGATGCACGGCAACACGGTCACCACCCCGCACGGGCTGAAGACCCGGTTCCTGGAGACCGTCGTCCGCGAGGTGCGGTCGTTCCAGTGCGCGGTCCGCGAGGCGGGCGGCGTCGCGGGCGGCCTGCATCTGGAGACCACACCCGACGACGTGACCGAGTGCGTCGCGGACGCCTCGTGCGCCGATCGCGTGGGCGACAAGTACACCACCCTCTGTGATCCGCGGCTCAACCCATCGCAGGCCATGTCCGTCATCGCGGCATGGAGCGGCTGAGGAGGTTCCTGTGCACGACAAGATCGCCCTGGTGACCGGGGCCGCCGGCGGCATCGGCGCCGCCGTGGTCAAGGCGCTCGCCGGTCAAGGCGCGCTCGTCGCCGCCGTCGACCGCGACGCCGAGCGACTCGCCGCCGCGGTGGCCGGACTCACCGCCGAGGGCCTGCGGGTGCTCGCGATCCCGGCCGACGTGACCCGCCGTGACGAGGTCGAGGCCGCAGTCGACCTGGTCGAGCGGCGCGACGGCCCCATCGACTACCTCGTCAACGCCGCCGGAGTGCTCCGCCTCGCGGACGCGGCCCGGCTCACCGACGACGACTGGTCGGCGACGTTCGCCGTCAACACCACCGGCGTGTTCGTCGTCTCGCGCGCGGTGGTCAACCGCATGGTCCCGCGCGGGCGCGGCGCGATCGTCACCGTGGCCTCCAACGCCGCCGAGACGCCGCGGCAGGGGATGGCCGCCTACGCCGCGTCCAAGGCCGCCGCCACGATGTTCACCAAGTGCCTCGGCCTCGAGGTCGCCGGCCACGGCATCCGGTGCAACCTCGTCGCGCCCGGCTCCACCGACACCCCGATGCTGCACGGCATGTGGCCGGACGAGAGCGCGCGCCGCGCCACCATCGACGGCCGCCTCGACGCCTACCGCGTGGGCATCCCGCTGCGGAAGCTGGCCAGCCCGGACGACGTGGCCGACGCCGTGGTCTTCCTGCTGTCCGACCGGGCCGGACACATCACGATGCACGCCCTGACCGTCGACGGCGGCGCCGCGCTCGGCGTCTAGGAGAGAGCATGTCACTGGCCCCGATCCAGCCCTACCCGCTGCCCACGGCGGCGGACCTGCCCGCGAACACCGCGACCTGGAAGCCCGATCCGCACCGTGCCGTCCTGCTGATCCACGACATGCAACGGTACTTCCTGAGGCCCTTCGCCGACGCGTTCCGCCGTGAGCTCGTCGGCAACGTGGCCCGCCTGCGGCGCTCGTCCGGCCTGCCGGTGGCGTACACGGCGCAGCCCGGCGGCATGACCCCGCAGGACCGCGGACTGCTCGCCGACTTCTGGGGACCCGGCATGCGCCTGACGCCCGCCGACCGGGAGATCGAGTCGCAGGTGGCGCCGCAGCCGGGCGACTGGGTGTTCACGAAGTGGCGGTACAGCGCGTTCTTCCGCTCCGACCTGCTGGAACGGATGCGGGCCGCCGGCCGCGACCAGCTCGTCGTGTGCGGCGTCTACGCACATGTCGGGATCCTCGCCACGCTCGTCGAGGCGTTCACCAACGACATCCAGCCGTTCCTCGTCGCCGACGCGGTCGGCGACTTCTCCGCCGAGGACCACCGCCTCGCCGTCGACTACGCGGCCCGCCGCTGCGCGGTCGTCACCACCACCGCACGACTGCTGGTCGGGGCCGGTGTGTGATGGAGCCGTTCGCGCTGCTGCACCGCCCGTCCTCTGTGGACGGCGTCGAGGTCCTCACCGGCTCAGTGTCCACAGTGGTCGATCTCGCGTCGATACCGCCGGCGCCGGTCCTCGTGGTCGTGCCGTTCCGGCAGGTCGCTGAGCGCGGCTACGAGTGCGTCGACGACGGCGCGCCCCTGCTCGCCCTGCGGATCGCCGCCCGGTCGCTGCTGCCGGTGTCCCTGGCCGGCGCGCTGCTGCCAGACCTGCCGGTGCCCCTGTCGGACGGGCGCTTCGACGGCGGCCGCTACGACGACACCGTGCGCCGTGTCGTCGCCGATGAGATCGGTACGGGTGAGGGGGCCAACTTCGTCATCCGCCGCTCGTTCGTCGCCGACGTCGAGGACTACGAGCTGGCCCACGCGCTGTCGTGCTTCCGCCGGCTGCTGCTCGGCGAGTCCGGCGCGTACTGGACGTTCCTCATCCACACCGGCGACCGCACGTTTGTCGGCGCCACCCCGGAACGCCACATCAGCGTTCAGGACGGCGAGGCGGTGATGAACCCGATCAGCGGCACGTTCCGGTACGGCCCGTCCGGCCCCACCCTGCCCGGCCTGCTCGACTTCCTCGCCGACCGCAAGGAGACCGACGAGCTGGCCATGGTCCTCGACGAGGAGCTGAAGATGATGGCCCGCGTCTGCCCGCAGGGCGGCCGGGTCGACGGCCCGTACCTGCGGCAGATGACCCGGCTCGCCCACACCGAGTACTTCATCCGCGGCCGCACCTCGCTGGACCCGCGTGAGATCCTGCGCGAGACGCTGTTCGCGCCGACCGTCGTCGGCAGTCCGCTGGAGAACGCGTGCCGGGTCATCGCGCGGCACGAACGGCAGGGCCGTGGCTACTACAGCGGCGTCGCCGCGCTGATCGACCGGGACGAGCTGGACTCGGCCATCCTCATCCGGACCGCCGAGATCGACCGGGACGGGCGGCTGAGCATCGGCGTCGGCGCCACGCTCGTGCGGCACTCGGACCCGGCGGCCGAGGTCGCCGAGACCGAGGCGAAGGCGTCGGCCCTGCTGGCCGCGCTGCGCGGGTCCGCTGCTCCGGCCGCTGCCGGGGATGCGGCTGCCGGGGCCGCTGCCGTTGGGGGCGTGCCTGACTTCTCGGAGCACCGCCAGGTCCGGGCAGCTCTCGCCCGGCGCAACGTCGGCCTGGCGGGGTTCTGGCTCACGGGGGCCGCCGAGCGTTCGGCACCGTCCGTGCCCGGTCGCCGGGTGCTGGTGGTGGACGCCGAGGACACCTTCACCCGGATGCTCGCCCTGCAACTGGGCTCGCTGGGCCTCGAGGTGACGGTGCGGCGATACGACGAGCCGCACACGCTCGACGACCACGACCTGGTTGTCCTCGGCCCGGGCCCGGGCGACCCGGGCGACGTGGCCCACCCGAAGATCGCCCACCTGCGATCCACAGTGGACACGCTGCTCGCCGGGCGGCGGCCGTTGCTGGCGGTATGCCTGAGCCATCAGGTGTTGAGTGCCCGGCTGGGCCTGCGCGTCGCCCGCCGCCCGGCGCCCAACCAGGGCCTCCAGCGCCGCATCGACCTCTTCGGCCGCCCCGAGCTGGTCGGTTTTTACAACACCTTCGCGGCGTACAGCGATGACGACAAGCTGGAGCTGCCGGGCGGCGGCGTGGCGGAGATCAGCCGTGACGCCGACACGGGCGAGGTCCACGCACTGCGCTCACCGTGGTTCGCGTCGATGCAGTTCCACCCCGAGTCGGTGCTGACCCACAACGGCGTCCCCATCCTGGCGGACCTGCTGACCCCACTCCTTCGCGCCTGAGGCTTGTCATACGTGGGGCCCGCTGCGGGCCGTGATCGCGTCGATCAGAGCATTGCCGACGCCTCGGCCGGCACGCCCAGACTGCGTTCGAAGCCGGGCGGGATGACGATGTCGTCCGGGCTCAGGTCGTGGATCGAGGAGTGGCCCAACCCGAGCAGGGCGGAGTCGATTCCGTTACGGAGGATGTCCAGGACGTTCTCGACGCCGGCCTGGCCGTTGGCGGCGAGGCCCCACAGGTATGCCCGGCCGATCATCACCGCCCTGGCGCCCAGGGCGACCGCCTTGACGACGTCGCTGCCGCGGCGGATGCCACCGTCGAGCAGCACGTCGATCTGCCCGCCCACGGCACCGGCGATCGCCGGCAGCGCGCGGATCGACGCCGGTGTGCTGTCAAGGTTGTTGCCACCGTGATTGGACACGGAGATGGCGCTGACCCCGCAGTCGACGGCCCGTTTGGCGTCGTCGACCCGGATGACGCCCTTGAGCATGAAGGGCCCGTCCCACTGTTCGCGCAGCCAGCGGACGTCGTCCCAGCTCGGCGGCGGGGTCTGCATCCACTGCCCGTACGCCCCGAAGAAGGTCGGCGTCGTGCCGTCCTCGGTCAGGTTGGGCACGGTCAGGTCGGGGACGCGGCCGGTCTTGGCATAGTTCAGCAGCCACCGCGGGCGGGTCAGTGCCTGCGGGGCGTATCGCAGCATCGCCTTGACGTTCATGCGCTCGGGGATGGACGGGCTTCCCCAGTCCCGGCCGTGGGAGAACGACCAGTCCAGCGTGGCGATGAGCCCTCGGGCGCCGGCCGCCCTGGCGAGTTCGAGGCGCCGGACCATCTGCTCCCGGGAACCCATCCAGTAGCTCTGGAAGAACGTCTGAGAGTTGGCGGTGACGACCTCTTCCAGCGGCTTGCTGGCGAACGAGCTCAGCGACATGGCGGTACCGCGGGCGGCCGCGGCGCGCGCGACCGCAACCTCGCCGTCGGGATGGACGGCCTGCACGCCGGTCGGTGAGATGATCACCGGCAGGGAGATGTCCTCGCCCATGACCGTGGTCGCCAGGTCTCGCTGGGCGGACAGGCCGGCCACGTGGGGGGCGAAGCCGAGCTCGCCGAACGCCCGCTGGTTGTCCTCGAGGGTCAGGCCCCGCTCCGAACCGGCGATGAGCGCGCCGTACACCGACTTGGGCAGACGCTTCTTGGCGCGCCGCTGCGCCTCCGCCACGGTCTCGAACCAGCCGTTGCTCATGCCGTCACCTCCGCTTCGCTCCGGCAGCGGCATGAGCCGCACCTGCGTTCCTGACGAGCGGCCACTCCGCCCGGTCTGGCTCGATGAGGCTTCGCGCTGATCGACCCAGACCAGGCGCCGCTTCGCTGCGCACCGCTCATGCCGTCACCTCCGCTTCGCTCCGGCAGCGGCATGAGCCGCACCTGCGTTCCTGATGAGCGGCCACTCCGCTGCGCTCCGTACCGCTCATGCGGAACGCTCCTCGGTGAAGCCGGCAAGGGGGTCCTCGTCGCAGGCCCGGTCGGGGCGGCGTCCGATGGTCACCGGAACCGGGGCGCCGCGGGTGGCGCGCTGCGTGCGGTGGGAGTGATCCGGGAACGGGCGTGGCCGGGAGTCGTGCTCGACGTCGGCGAGGGCCGCCTCGCCGAAGCCCTGCACGCACTCCGGGTCCGGACCGTCCAGCGGCAGGCCGGTGAAGAACTTCGCGGCCATGCAGCCGCCGCGGCAGGAGTCGAAGTGTGCGCAGCTCGAGCAGGCGCCGCCGGACTGGGGCCGGCGCAGGTCGGTGAACAGGTCGGACTCGCGCCACACGCGGGTGAAGCCGCCCTCGTCGCGGATGTTGCCGGCCAGGAAGGACTCGTGGATGGCGAACGGGCAGGCGTAGACGTCGCCGACGGGGTCGATCAGGCACACCACCCGTCCGGCGCCGCAGAGGTTCAGCCCGGGCAGTGCCTGCCCGTAGGCCGAGAGGTGGAAGAACGAGTCGCCGGTCAGCACGTCTTCGCCGTGTGCGACGAGCCAGTCGTACAGCTGCCGCTGCTGCGCGCCGGTCGGGTGCAGTTCGTGCCACACGTCCGCACCCCGTCCGGCGGGCCGCAGCCGGGTGAGGCGGAGCTGGGCGCCGTGGGCGTCGGCGATGGCTTTGAACTCGTCGAGCTGGCCGACGTTGTGGCGGGTGACCACGACGGAGAGCTTGAAGCCGCGGAAGCCGGCGTCGCGAAGGTTGCTCATCGCGCGCATGGCGGTCGCCCAGGAGCCAGCACCGCGCACCGCGTCGTTGACCTCAGCCGTCGCGCCGTCCAGCGAGATCTGTACGTCGACGTAGTCGCTGGCCGCGAGGCGCCGGGCGACCTCGGGGTTGATCTTCACTCCGTTCGTCGAGAACTTCACGCCGACGTGATGGGCCGTCGCGTAGTCGACGAGCTCCCAGAAGTCCGGGCGGACCGTCGGCTCGCCACCACCGATGTTGACGTAGAACACCTGCATGCGTTCCAGCTCGTCGATGACGGCCTTGGCCTCGGCGGTCGTCAGTTCGCGCGGGTCGCGCCGGCCGCTGCTGGACAGGCAGTGTACGCACGACAGGTTGCAGGCGTAGGTCAGTTCCCAGGTCAGGCAGATCGGTGCGTCCAGACCGAGCTGGAAATGATCGACCAGGCTGCGGGCGACCGGTGCGACCGGAGTGACGGTCATGAACCCTCCTCGGGTGCTGGATGGGGACGCGCCGGCACGAGCATGTCGCGGGCGGCGAGGGTCGCCAAGGCTTGTTCGTATCGAGGCAGCTCGGCCTCGTCGAGCCCCGCCGCGCAGCATGCCTCCCGTGCGGACGCGGCATCGGGGAGCGCGCGCACGACGTCGAACAGCACGCGGTCCTTGAGGAAGGACAGCCGGCGCGTACCGAAGTGGTACAGCAGGGCCCCGAACGGCTCAGGTCGCACGGAGACCTGGGGGTGCAGGGTCCACGGTTGAGTGGCGTCGAAGCGTTGCACGGGTGGCCCTCCCATCGGTTGCGGGAAGCGGTCTAGTAGACGCCGCACATGCCGTCGATCGACACGTCCTCGATGAGGAGGTCGGCGTCGTCGTGCCGCACCTCGGCGGCCTCATCGATCGCCGGCGCGGTCTGCTGTTCGGCCGGTGCGGTAGCCGACGGGTACGAGCGACTCATAACATGCTCCCAAGGCTCTGGCAGGGACTCCCGCCGTGTGAAGAGCACGATAATGGCACCGGGTGCCGAATGGAAGAGGGATGGGTCGACCGTTGGCAGAAACGTCCTTGCCCGACGTGCGGCGTTCCGGCCGCAAGCCCTCGACGTCCCGGGAGGAGCTCGAGCGGCTGGCGCTCGAACTGTTCGCCACCCGAGGCTTCGACGAGACGGCCGTGGACGACATCGCGGCCGCCGCCGGAATCGGCCGGCGTACCTTCTTCCGCTACTACCCGTCCAAGAACGACGTCGTGTGGGGTGACTTCGACCGCGAGCTCGATCGTATGCGCGACTGGCTGAACGCCTGCCCCGACGCGCTTCCGTTCATGGACGCGATCCGCGGCGCCGTGGTCGCCTTCAACACCTACGATCCCGCGACCTTGGCGTCACACCGCTACCGCATGTCCCTGATCCTCACCGTTCCCGCCCTCCAGGCGCATTCGACGCTGCGCTACGCCGAATGGCGCGCCGTCATCGCGGAGTTCGCGGCCCGGCGGCTCGGCCAGCGCCCCGGTGACTTCCTTCCGTGCGTCATCGGCCACGCGGCACTCGGCGCCGCGATCGCCGCGTACGAGCAGTGGCTGCTCGATGCTCACACGCCCCTCGGCACCCTGCTGGACACGGCGTTTCGTGAGCTGACCGCGGGTTTCTCCGGACACGACCAGCGCTAGAGGGCCGGCGTCGCCTTTGTTTTGGCACCGGGTGCAGGTATGGTCCACGCAGGGCCGGACACTCCGAAGGGGCCTCCATGACCAACGAATCCCGGCCTGTCGCGGTCATCACCGGCGCGGCGCGAGGCATCGGCGCCGCGGTCGCCAGGCGGCTGGCCGGTGACTACGACCTCGTGCTCGGCGATGTGGCGGATCCGTGCGCAGTGCCCGATCTGGGCTATCACCTGGCCACGTTGGCGGAGCTCGACGAGGTCGCCGACGCGTGCCGAGCGCTCGGCGCGCGGGTGACCGTCCGCCCGTGCGACGTACGCAGCCCCGCCGACGTCGACGCCCTCGTCGCGGCGGCGGGAGACCGCCTCGTCGCGGCGGTGGCGGTCGCCGGCGTGATCGGAGCGGACGGGCCGGCCTGGCAGCAGACGCCTGCCGACCTCGATCGGGACCTGGCGGTCAACCTGCACGGCGTGGCGAACCTCGCGCGCGCGGCGGTGCCGCGCATGCTGGGCCGGGCCGAGGCGTCCCGGTGCCGCTTCGTCGCCGTCGTCTCCTCGGCCGCGGAGCGCGGCCTGCCCCGGCTGGCCTCGTACGTCGCCGCCAAGCACGCCGCGCTCGGGTACATCCGGTCCCTGGCCGCCGACCTGGGCGGTTCGGGCATCACGGCGAATGCCGTCCTGCCGGGCAGCACCCGCACCGCCCTGCTCACCCGCACCGCCCGCGCCTACGGGCTGGACTCGGCCGGCGATTTCGCCCGGCACCAGCGGCTCGGGCGCCTCCTCGAACCCGAGGAGGTGGCCGCCGCCGTGGCCTGGCTGTGCTCCGCGGCCGCCTCCGCCACCACCGGCGCGGCCTTCGCCGTGGACGGCGGGTTCACCGGATGACCGCGTTTCAGCTCGCTCCTGGCGTCGAGCGGCCGGACGCGGCCACCCTCGCCGGTGGCTCGCCCTACCGGGTCATGCGTCTCGCCCCCAAGGGGGTGGCGGCCCTCTCGCAACTGCTGGCCGCTTCGCAGCCGCCGCCGCCCGAGTCGGCGGGCGGGCGGCTCGCCGCGAGGCTGGTCCGGGCCGGAATGCTCGTGCCGCCCCTGGCGGAGCCGGTCACGCCCGCCGATGTCACGGTGGTCATCCCGGCGCTGTCGGCACCCGAGCCGGTGCGCCGGCTGCTGGACAGCATTCCCGGCGGGGTGCCCGTCGTCGTGGTCGACGACGGATCGGCCGAACCCCTCGCGCCGCTCGCGGAGGGGCGCCCGGACGTCGTCGTCATCCGCCATGCTCAGCGGTGCGGGGCTGCCGCGGCGCGCAACTCCGGCGCCGCGCTCGCGGAAACCCGGTGGATCGCCTTCGTCGACGCCGACGTCCAGCCGCCCGCGGGCTGGCTCGGCGCCCTCCTCGGCGTGACCGCCGAGCCTGACGTGATCGCCGTCGCGCCCCGCGTCGTCACCACCCACGCGCCCGGTCTCGTCGGACTCGTCGAGTCCCGGGCGAGCGCGCTCGACTTCGGCCCGGTCCCGGCGGACGTCGTCGCCGGCTCGGCCGTCAGCTTCGTCCCCACCGCCACGCTGATCGTCGACCGCGATCACTTCCGCGCCGTCGGCGGCTTCGACGAGGCGATGCCCGTGGGGGAGGACGTCGATCTCGTGTGGCGGTTCGCCGGCCGCGGCCGCGTCCGCTACGAACCACGCATCGTCGTGTCGCACCAGCCGCGCCCGACGTTGTGGAAAGCCCTGTCCCGGCGGCGCTTCTACGGAGACAGCGTCGGGCTGCTCGAAGTGCGCCACCCCGGGACGATCCGCCACGCCAACGTGTCGATCCGGTCGCTGGCACCGTGGCTGCTGGGCGTCGCCGGCCGCCCCGGGCTGGGCGTGGCGGCCGCCGGCCTCGCGATCGCCGGCGCGCCCCGTGAGCTTCCCCAACTCTCGCCGGGGCCGGCGCGGCGGTTGGCCGCCCGCGGCCAGATGCTCGCCATCACCGGCCTCGGCCGCTGGATGGTGCGCCCGTTCCTGCCGGTGACAGCGGTCGCGGTGGCGCTTTCGCACCCACCCCTGCGGCGGCGTCTGCTCCTGGCGATCGCGGCCGGCTACGCCGAGGTGGCGTCGCGCGCCGCCATCCAGGAATACCGTGCGGGCGCCTCCTGCTCGCAGACCGTTCGCGCCGCCGCGGAGACGGTGCTCGCCCACGCCCTGGACGACGTGGCCTACAGCGTCGGCGTGTGGCGCAGCTGCCTGCGATCCCGCGCTCCGGGCCCGCTGCTGCCGCGGGTCCGTGACCTCCCGAGCCTCCAGCGGCGCCGATGAGCGCGCACCCGATGCCACCGCTGCGAGACGCGCGCTGGCCCCAGGTCGAGGCGGCCCACCGCGACGTCCTGATCCTGCCGCTCGGCTCGATGGAGCAGCACGGACCGCACCTTCCCCTCGACACCGACGCGTTCATCGCGGATGCCGTCGCACGGCGCCTGCACGGGATCCACCCGCAGGCCGGACTCGCGCCGGTACTGCGGCTGGGGGCCAGCGACGAGCACGCGGCCTTCCCGGGGACGCTGTCGATCGGCACGGACGCCTTGACGCACCTGCTCAGGGAGCTCGTCCGCCGCGCTTCGCGGTGGTGGCGCGCGGTGCTCATCGTCAACGGGCACGGCGGCAACGTCGACGCGCTCCGGCAGGTCAGGGACGTCTGCGGCCGCGAAGGCATGCCGATCGTCGTCCACCACCTGACGGTCCCGGGCGGGGACGCCCATGCCGGCCGGACGGAGACCTCCCTGATGCTCCATCTCGACCCGGCCCGGGTCCGGTACGACCTGGCGGAGCCCGGCGAGACGACGCCGATCGTCGAGCTCATGCCGCGACTGCGTGCGGACGGCGTTCGGGCCGTGAGCGGGAACGGTGTGCTCGGGGACCCCGCCGGCGCGTCGGCCGAGCGGGGTGCCGAGCTGTTCACGTACCTCGTCGAGCGCGCCGACGCGGCCCTGACCGGCCTGCTGACCGCGGTCGGCGGGGGCTCGACGGCGTAGGCAGTCATCTTATATTGCAAGATGTCGTTCCGCATGCTTGACATGGTCTAGCGCCCTGGATAGCGTCCCATGGACGGCATTGCCGCACCGGTTCGGCCACTGGGTCAGGACGGTCCGGCGGCGTGAGATGTTCCCAACCCCTTTGGGTCAGCGGCCGACAGCTACCCTCCCGCGAACCGCGTGCCGGCCCGGCGCACGGCTCGATGATCTTCGGCCATCACGAGGCGAGAAAACTGGAAGAGGCATGCAGGTAGACAAGCTGGTCGTGGGCGGGCGGATCGTCAGCCCGAGCGGCATCGTCGACGCCGCGATCGCCATCGCGGATGGTCGCGTCGTGGCCATCGGTGACGAGCGGGCGCTCCCCGAGGCCGCCGAACGGATCGACTGCGGCGGCAAGTACGTGCTGCCGGGGCTGGTCGACCCACACGTCCACCTGGGCGGTGGCCGGCCGCTCGCCGAGATCTTCGCTTCGGAGACGGCCAGTGCGGCGCGCGGTGGCGTGACCACCGTGCTGCAGTACCGCCGCTCCGCCAAGTCGTTCCTCGACACGTTCCCGGCCGAGCTGGAACTGTCCCGGACCCGGATGCTCGTCGACACGCAGTTCCACTTCATCATCTCGACGATGGAGCAGGTGTACGAGATCCCGCGGTACGCCGAGGAGTTCGGCGTGACGAGCTTCAAGTTCTACATGGGCGGCTACGAGCCGGGAAACCCGATCGGACTGGTCTCGGTCAACGACGCGGTGCTCTACGCGGCGATGGAGCGCATCCGCGAGCTCGGTCCGCACGCCTGGTGCATGGTGCACTGCGAGGACGACTCGCTGGTGTGCCACCTCACCGCCCAGGTGAAGTCCCGCGGCGGCAACGACCTGGCCGCCTATACCGAGTCACGCCCCGACTTCGTCGAGGAGCAGGACCTGCTCCGGGCGATCTGGCTGGCCGACCTCCAGGAGTGCCCGCTCTACGTGCCCCACACCACCGTGGGCATGGCCGTGGACGCGGCAGCCGAGTCGCGGCGCAAGGGGCGCACCGTCGTGCTCGAGACGTGCCCGCACTACCTCGCGCTCACCGCTGACGATCCCCGGCTCGCCGCCCACGGCTCGGGGGTCGGGAAGGTCGCCCCGGCCCTGCGCAACGCGGAGCACCAGGCCGAGCTCTGGCGCGGCCTGCGCGAGGGCTGGATCGCCACCATCGGATCCGACCACGTTCCGATCGCCAAGTCCGGCAAGGGCTTCTGGGAGGAGGCCCCGGGCTTCGCGGGTCTGGCCACGATGCTTCCCGTCGTGCTGACCGAGGGCGTCCTCAAGGGCCGCATCACCTTGGAGAAGGTCGCCGAGACCATGGCGTACAACCCGGCCCGGTTGTTCGGCCTCTACCCGCGCAAGGGTGCGCTGCAGGTCGGCTCGGACGCCGATCTCGTCGTGGTCGACCTGGACAACGAGGTCACGGTCGGGCCCGAGGTCACGCGGAGCGAGTTCCCCAGCGCGTTCGAAGGCGTGCCGCTGCGCGGCTGGCCGACGTTGACGATGCGCCGTGGCGAAGTCATCTTCCGCGACGGCGAGGTCCTGGCCGAACCCGGCAGCGGGCAAGTGATCACCAAACCCGAGCCCGACCTTACGAAGGGAAGGAACTGGCATGCCGCTTAATGTCAAGCTCGATCCGCGGGAGGTCGGGCTGCTGGTCGTCGATATGCAGAACGGCTTCTGTCACCCCGACGGCTCGCGTGGGCAGGCCTTCGGCGCGGACGCCGTCCGCCGCCCGCGGGAGATCATCCCCAACGTGATCACGGCGATCGACCTGGCGCACCGCCTGGACATCCCGGTGTGGTTCACCCAGCAGGTGCACTACAACGACGATGTCACCCGCGGGCGCCGGCGGATCCCGTCACACCTGGAGCGGCGTGGCGTCAAGCTGGAGCTCTGCCGGCGCGGCACCTGGGACGCCGAGCTCCTGGACGAGATGAAGGCCGTCAGGCAGGAGCGCGACGAGATCGTCGTGAAGCACCGTTCGAGCGCGTTCTTCCAGACCACGCTCGAGGGCGAGCTGCGCATGCGCGCCGTTCAGGTGCTGATCGTGGCCGGGACGACCACGAGCTTCTGTGTCGACTCGACGATCCGCGACGCCTACGCGCGGGACTTCGACGTCGTCGTTCCCGCCGAGTGTGTAGCCGACTCCGACGACGCAGCGCATGCCGCGACCCTGGCGAGCATCGAACGATTCCACGGCGTCGTCACCGACCTGACCGGGTTGATGGAAGCGCTGGACAGCTGAGATGCCAACTCCCACCGGATCGCCGGGAGGGTCAGCGGACGAGCCGGTACGAACGCTCACGGTCGACGGTGCGCGGCTGACGATCACGGGGCCGCCGCACGCGACCCTGCTGGACGAGCTGCGCGCCGCCGGCTACACGGCGCCGAAAGCGTCGTGTCGGCGCGGCGAGTGCGGTGCCTGCACCGTCCTCGTCGACGGCCGGGCGATCATGGCCTGCACGACGCTGGCCGCGCTGGTGTCCGCGGATGTCACCACCGCTGCCGGACTGGGAGAGGCGTGCGACGACCTGCGCGCCGCGTTCGCGGATCACGCCGCGTTCCAATGCGGGTTCTGCACGCCGGGGCAGGTCGTGCGCGCCGAGGCCGTGCTTCGCGAGGATCCGCACCGCAGCCGGGACGAGATCACCCGCGCCATGGCGGGCAACGTTTGCCGGTGCACCGGGTACCGCCAGATCGTGGACGCCGTCTGCGCGGTGGCGCAGTCGCGCCGGCGGGCTGTGGAGGCCGGCGCGTGAGCGTGGTCGGTCGTTCCGTGCGTCCGATCGACTGGGTCGAGAAGACGTCAGGCACGGCCCGGTACGCCTCGGACGCGCCGCCCGCCGGAACGCTGGTGGCGCGGGTGCTGCGCGCGCCGGTCCCGCACGCGCGGATCCAGCGGCTCGACGTCAGCGAAGCGCGGCGGGTGCCCGGGGTCCGCGCGATCGTCACCGCCGCCGACTTCGCGCCCGGGGTCATGTACGAGCACAGCGGCGAGCCGTACTCCGACCGCTCGCCGCTGGCCGTCGACCGCGTGCTCTATGTCGGCCACGAGGTCGCCGCGGTGGCCGCCGACACCGCCGAGGCGGCCGAGGAGGCGCTGCGCCGGATCGTGGTCCGCTACCGCCGGCTGCCGGCCGTGCTGTCCGTGCCGGCCGCGCTCGACCGGCGGGCACCGCTGCTGCACAAGCGCCCGAGCGGGACGAACGTGGCCCTGGCCACGGCGGGTCACTGGGGCGATCTGGAACTGGCCACCCGCAACGCCGTCACCTCGGTCGAGGGCACCTTCCGGTATCCCCGGGTCAACCACGCCTGCATGGAGCCGAACACCACGATCGCCTGGTGGCACGACGAGCGGCTCGAACTGTGGACCTCCTCCCAGGCGCCGCACTTCGTCGTGCACGAGCTGTCACGGGTGCTCGGGCTGCGGCTGGACCAGGTGGTCTGCCGCGACGTGTCGGTCGGTGGTGGCTTCGGGTCGAAGTCGAAGGTGTCCGAGCACGAGGCGCTGGCCGCCGCGCTGTCGATGAAATGCGGGCAGCCGGTACTGCTGGAGCTCTCGCGCGCCGAGGAGTTCGCGTTCACGAAGCCGCGGCACGCGTTCACCACGACGCTCGTCGCGCACACCGACGCCGACGACCGGATCTGCTTCCTGGACGTCAAGGTCGACGTCGACAACGGGGCGTACAACCACTTCGGGCCCTCGGTGATGCGGGCCGGCATCAAGCAGCTCGGGTCGATGTACCGACCGGACGCGGTGCGGTGGGACGCTCGGCTGGTCGACACGAACCTGGTACCCGGTGGGCAGTTTCGCGGGTACGGCCAACCCCAGACGGCGATCGCGCTCGAGTCCGCGGTCGACGAGCTCGCCGAGCGATGCGGCCGCGATCCGCTGGAGTTCCGAATCCACAACGCCAGCCGGCCCGACACCCAGGCGCTCGCCGGGGCGTTGATCGGCTCGAACCGGTTGGTCGAGTGCCTGCAGAGCGTGCGTGAGCGGATCGGCTGGGACGAGAAGCGGCGCGCGAAGCGGCCCTGGCGCGGCGTGGGCGTCGCGTCCGGGATGCACGCGAGCGGCTCGTATGCCTATCCGGGCGGGAACGTCAGCGCGGCCGGCGTCGAGGTGACCAGTACCGGTGACGTCGTGGTCCGTTTCGGCGGCGCGGACGCCGGCACGGGACAGCGCACGATCCTGGGGCAGATCGCCGCCGAGGTGCTCGACGTCCCGTTCGATCGGGTGCGGGTCATCATGTCCGACTGGGACGAGACCCCGCCGGACATGGGAGCCTGGTCGTCCCGCGGTACCCACATGGGCGGTCATGCCACCCGGCAGACGGCCCAGGCGGTCGCCGATCGCCTGCTGGAACTCGGCGCGGCCAAGCTGGGGACCTCGCAGGTGCGCCTGCGCGCGGGTCGGGTCGAGTCGGCCGGCGCCGCCGTCGAGATCGGCGAGCTGGTCGAGCTGGCGCCGGAGTCGGCCAACGGCAGCCTGCGCATCGACCTCGAGTACCTCGAGAAACGGATGCAGCCCTACTGGACCGGCATCGACCGCCCGAACATCTCGGCGAGCTACTCGTTCACCGCGCACGCGGTCGAGGTCGAGGTCGACCCGGACACCGGGGTGATCACGATCCTCGACTACGTCGCGGCCCACGACATCGGCCGCGCGATCAACCCGGCCCTGGTCACCGGTCAGGTCATCGGCGGTGTCGTCCAGGGCCTCGGTGCGGCGCTGGGCGAGCGGCTGATCCACGAGGGCGGCCGCGTGGTCAACCCGTCGTATCTGCACTACTCGTTGCCGCGCGCGACGGCGGTGCCGTCGATCGACGTGGAGCTGATCGAGGGACCGGAGCCGGCCGGGCCGTTCAACGCGAAGAGCGTCGGCGAGGTCGCCATCATCCCCTCCGCACCAGCGCTGCTCAACGCCGTGTACGCGGCGACGGGCATCCGGTTCCGGGAGCTCCCGCTCACGCCGGATGTCGTCCTCGCCGCGCTGCGGGAGCACGCCGGCACGCCGCCCCGCCGCCACCACCTCGCGCGCCGCCCGTCGCGCTGGCAGATCGAGCTGTTCCGCAGGCTGTACCCGTTGGGCCTGCATCACCTGCTCGACCGCGTCGGCACGCGGTGGGCGCGCCGCCCTGAGCCGCGACCGGTCGAGGCGATCGGCCTGCCGGCGACCGTGGCCGACGCCGTCGCGGCCCTTGCCGCACCCGATGCGGTGGTCCTGGGCGGCGGCAGCGACCTCATCGTCCAGCGCGACCAGGCCCTGACGTACCCGCGGGTACTCGTCGGCACGTCACGCATCAGCGCGATGCGCACGATCGACGAACTGCCCGACGGTGCGCTGCGGATCGGTGCGGCGGCGACCCTGACCGAACTCGGGCGGTGGGCGGACGGACGGATGCCGCTGCTCGCCGAGGCCATCGACACGATCGCCTCTGCGCAGATCCGTGAGGTGGCAACGGTCGGCGGTAACCTCGGGCAGGCGAAGCGCTGCTGGTTCTTCCGCAACGGCTTCGACTGCTACAAGCGGGGTGGCGTGACGTGCCCCTGCTATGCCGTGTCCGGTGACCACCGGCTGCACCACGCGGCGATCGGCGCCCACCGCTGTCAGGCCGTCACGCCGTCGGATCTCGCCACGGTGTTCGCCGCGCTGGATGCGCAGGTGCGCATCGCGGGGCCCTCGGGCGCCCGGATCACCTCCATCGCGGGGCTGTTCAAGGGTCCGGGGGAGCTGAGGCTGCGGCCGGCCGAGTTGATCGAGTCGGTCTCGATCGCCGCCGACGCACGCGGTCGCTCCGGCGCGTTCGCCAAGCTGCAGCAGTGGGACGGCGACTTCGCGCTGGTGTCTGTTGCCGCCTCGGTCTCGATCGCACCCGACGGTCGTTGGGAATCACCACGTTTCGCGTTCGGCGGGCTGGCGGCGACGCCGTGGATCCCGCAGCGACTCTGCGCCGAACTGTCGGGCACCCGCCCCACCCGGCAGATGGTCACCTCACTGCTCAGCAAGGAGTTCGAGTGGCAGGCACATCCCTTACCGGGTACGCGGTGGAAGCTCGATGCCGCAGTCGGATTGTCGGGTCAGGTCACCGACCGGCTGCTCGGCGGCGGAGGCGGCCATGAGTGAGACCGGGTCGAACGGGGCCGACCGCGCGCGGCGGATCGCCGAGCGGCTGCGGGCCGGCGGCGTGGAGCTCGCCGCGTCCCTGCCGGACAGCTGGCTGAGCCCGCTCATCGATCGGGTTGCCGCGGACGAGCACATCAGGCACGTGCGGGTCAGCCGTGAGGACGACGCCGTGGCGATCGCCGGTGGTGCGGCGCTGATGGGCAAGCGGTCGGTCGTGTTGTGCCAGAACGCCGGGGTGCTCCTGGCGACGAACGTGCTCGCCGCGTTCTCCTACCACCACCAGCTCCCGCTGCTCATCGTCGCCGCGGCGCGGGGCGGCGCGGAGGACGGTTTCTACTATCAGATGTACAAGGGCCAGGTGAGCGCCGGCGTGGCCGCGGCCGCCGGGCTGAGCGTCCATCAGGTGACCGGGCCCCAGGACGACTGGCTGTTCGAGCGTGGCAGTGAGCAGGCGTGGCTGCAGCGCCGTCCGGTCGTGCTGATGTGCTCCCGCGGCGCGCTGCTGGGAGCCGCCGCATGAAGCGCGCCGAACTGGCGGCGGCGATCGCGGCCGCCGCGCCGGACCACGTGATCATCACGAGCCTGGGCAGCGCCGGACGCGCCTGGCGCGACCACGGCGGGCCGAATCCGACGTTCTTCGGGTCCGACCCGATGGGCGCCGCGCCGGGCCTTGCGCTGGGTGCGGCGCTGGCCCGGCCGGACCTGCGGTTCCTGCTGCTCGAAGGCGACGGCGACCTCGTCATGAACCTCGGCGTGCTACTCGCGATCGCCGACGCCGGGGCCGGGAACCTGCGCGTGGTCGTCTTTCACAACGGCCGCTACGAGACGGGTGGCGGACAGCCGCTGGCCGCGGCCGGGCGGGCGGACCTCGGCGCCGTCGCGCTCGGGGCGGGATGGCCGTGGGTGCGCACCCTCGAGCGCGGGGCATCGGGGGACACGCTGCGGGCCGGAGTCGAGGCTCTGCTCGCGGCTCCTGTGGCGCCGGCACTGCTGGTCGCCGAGGTCGATGCGGAGGCTTCGCCGTACGGCGGCCCGGGCGAGCTGTCCGGAGTGGAGGCGCGCGTGCGCTTCCAGGAGCAACTCCGCAACTGGGAATCGCGAAGGGAAGACGCGGGATGACGGCGCTGATTCTGCGCAACGGAAGGCTTCTGGATCTGCGGCACGGTGGCGAGATCGGTGACGTGGTCATCGTCGACGGCGTGATCACCGACCTCGGGGCGGGTGCCGCGCAACGTCACGCCTCGGCCGCCTCCGGGCCGGCCGAGGTCGTGGACCTGGCCGGGGACATCGTCATCCCGGGGCTGATCAACGCGCACACGCACTCCAACCAGACCATCGAGAAGGGGCTGTGCGACGCGCTGCCGCTCGATGCCTGGATGACACTGGCCAGCTACGGGGGCGCCGGTGCGCGCCTCTCGCCGCGCGACCTCTACGTCTCGGCGATGGTCGGGGGCCTGGAGATGCTGCGCAGCGGTACCACCGCCGTGCTGGACTGTGCGCGCTCGGACATCGAGTGGGTCGACGAGGGCATGGACGCCATCATGCAGGCGTACGTAGATCTCGGCCTGCGCGCGAACGTGGCGATCCAGTACTCGGACCTGGACTTCTTCTCGTCCATCCCCATCGACCTGGTCCCCGGTGGCGCCGCCCTGCGCAAGCCACCGATCGCGCAGCCCGACCAGGTGCTCGCGGCGGCCGGCCGCTTCATCGACCGCTGGTCCGACCGTTCCGCCCGGGTCCAGCCGATCCTCGGCCCGTCCTCCCTGCCGCGCTGCTCGACCCCCCTGTTCGAGGCGAGCATCGACCTCGCCCGCAGCCGCGGGGTCAGGCTGCAGACCCACCTGCTGTCCGCGGCGTCCCAGGTGACGGTGGCGAAGGAGCGCTACGGCGTCACCACCGTGGAGTTTCTCGCCGCGATGGGCGCGCTGGAGCCGTGGGCGTCGTTCGCACACGCGATCTGGCTCGACAGCCGCGAGGTGGGGATCTTCGCGGAGACTCCGGCGGTCGCCGTGCACAACCCGGCGAGCAACCTCAAGCTCGGCGCCGGAGTCGCGCCCGTCCCCGCGCTGCTGCGCGCGGGCGCCAGGGTGGCGATCGGGTCCGACGGGGCGAGCAGCAACGACACGCAGAACATGTTCGAGACGCTCAAGCTCTCGACGATCATGCACCGCGTCCAAGGTCCGCAGAGCACCTGGCCCACCGCCATGGACGGCCTGACGATGTGCTGGACCAACGGCGCCGCGGCGATGGGATCCGACATCGGCCGGCTGGCCGTCGGCGCCCGGGCGGATCTCACCGTGCTGGACATCGACTACGTGTGGCCCGCCCCGGCGGCGCAGCTCCGGCAGCAGCTGGCCTACGGCGAGCTGGGCAGCGCGGTGCGCAGCGTCTATGTCGAAGGGCGGGCGCTGCTCGCCGACCGCCGGATCACGACGGTCGACGAGTCGGCGATCCGTGCCGAGGCGCGCGAGATCGCGGCGAGGATCTGGAGCACCCTCCCGGACCGGCTGGCCCGCTTCGAGGAGTTCCGGCCGGTGCTCGAGCAGATTGAGGCCGCTGTCGGCGGCGTCGTCGGCGATCGCTGCCACTGAGCGGCGTCAGCCGCTACAAACCACCTCGGCCGCTGCGGGACATCACCCGCAGCGGCCGAGATGTTGAAGGGGGAGTGGCGCGAGACCGGTCAGTCAGTGTCAGTCACGGCTGCCGAGCAGCTTGACCGCGACCGCCTTCTCGCGGGTGAACTCGTACAGGGCCCGGTAGCCGTTGCCGGACGAGAAGCCACTGGCCTTGTACATGTTGAAGGGGAGCCCGATCACGCCGGCGTCGGCGAACTGGTTCACCGACACCTGACCGGCCTGGATCTCCGCGGCCATCCGAAGCGCCCGGGATACGTCCTGGGTCCACACGCACGCGAGCAACCCGAAGTCGGTCCCGTTCGCCAGGTGCAGGGCGTCGGCCTCGTCGGAGAACGTCTCGAGCGTCAGGACCGGGCCGAAGATCTCCTGGCCGATCACGGGCGCGCCGCGGTCGGCCACTTCCAGGACGGTGGGCTCGAGGAAGTGCCCCGCCCCGCGGCCCTGCGGACGTCCGCCGCCGATGAGCAACTCGGCCCCGTCGCGCAGTGCGGCGTCGACGATGCCGGACACCCGCTGATGCTGGACCGTGTTGACGAGCGGTCCCATGTCGAGGTCCTCGTCCCACGCGCCGAGCCGGATGTCGGCCATCCGCGCCAGCACCTGATCGCGGACCTCGCCGATGATGGACCGGTGCACCAGCAGGCGGGAGCCGGCGTTGCAGTTCTGGCCGGCGTTCTCCGTGATGGATCGGACGATCGTCGGGATCGCGACGTCGAGGTCGGCGTCGGGGAACACGATGTTCGGCGACTTGCCGCCGAGTTCGAGCTTGATCGGCGTCAGGTGCCGCGCGGCGCCCTGCATGACGAGACGACCGGTCGCCACGGACCCGACGAAGCTGACGTGGTCGACGCCCGGGTGGCTCACCAGAGCCGCGCCGAGGTCGGCCCCGACGCCGGTCAGCACGTTGAGCACGCCCGGCGGCAGGCCGGCCGCCTCGGCCAGCTCGACCAGGGCGTGCACGACGAGCGGCGCGACCTCGGAAGGCTTGAGCACCACGGTGTTGCCCGCGGCCAGGGCCGGCGCGAGGTTCGCCGCGCTGAGCAGCGCCGGGACGTTCCAGGGCAGCACGATCGCGCACACCCCGTATGGTTCCCGCACGGTGTAGCCGAAGAACTCGGGCTGGCGGACGGGGAGGGTGGCGCCGGTCAGCTTGTCCGCCCCGCCGGCCGTGTACGCCAGGATCGATCCGGCGATGATGATGTTCATCCGGGCGGCCGAGAGCGGCTTGCCGACGTTGCGGGCCTCGATCGCGGCCAGGCGTTCCTGGTTTTCGAAGATGAGTTGTGCCCAGCGGGACAACAGCGCGCCACGCTCGGAGGGCGAGGTCCTGGACCAGTCGCGCGCCGCGGCGCGTGCGGCCGCGACCGCTCGGTCGACGTCACTGGTCCTGCTCGTGTGGATCCGACCGTACTCCTCGCCGGTCGCCGGATCGATGGTGGACAGGACCTCGTCGCCGCCCGTCCAGATTCCATCGATGAGCGTGCCTGGCTGATCGATCACTGCGTCAATCGTGGTCACGTAGGGATCATCGGCGAGCGCATTCCACCAGTCAAGACGCTCTCTCGTAATACGTAATAACGTTGCGCTCTCGGCCGCGGGTTCGCGACGCCGCGACCGGCAAATCTTAGCAAACCGGGCGTACCGCCACGCATGGGTCGGTCGGCGGGCCCGGGCCGGTCGCCCGAGTATCTCGTATAGCAACGAACCGTATTGCATGACGGGATAGCCGGTGTTACGTTTCGCCAGCCTGAGACTTCAGTCGTCGGCGCTCGTACAGGACCGCAAGCAACCTGGGCGACAGCGTCGCCGAACTGGCCGCGACGCGTGACTGGCACCTGGCGCACGGCGACCTCGCCGAGGCGGACAGGGCCAGAGCCGGACACCCCATACGAAGCCGGATACCCCATACGAGAAGGAACGGGTGCATGATGCGAAATCACAGGTTGGCCGCGCTCTGCGCGTCTGCCGTGGTCCTAGCGCTCACGACGACGGCCTGCGGCTCGAGTGGCGGTGGCGGCGGCGCGTCCGGTTCGCCGAGCGCGTCGAGCAGCGCGCAGGGTCCCGACCCGTTCGCCGTGGCGAAGGGCCCGAGCGTCGGCAGCCCGGGCTCCGCGACGGCACCCGAGTGGGAAGGAAAGACCTCGATCCCGGCCAACCAGCCGGACATGAACAAGGACGGGAAGGTGTCGATCGGCGTCATCACGTCCGGCGACACGGGCGATGGGACCTACTACCAGAGTGTCGCCGACGCGGCGCAGTACGCCGGGAAGAAGTACGGCTGGAAGGTGTCGGTGCAGGGGCTCGTACCCCTGACGCAGGCACTGAGCACCGCCGAGAACCTCTGCCGTCAGCGCGTCGACATGGTCATCATCGGCGACGCCCAGCTCGCCCAGGCGGTCAACGCCGCCAAGGAGCCGATCTGCAAGGACACGTTCTTCTACCTGCAGGGCGGATACGGCTCGCCCAAGCAGGACGCGACCTTCACCCAGTCCTACGACGTCGGGCTGAGCTACGCCTACGTCTCCGGCGTGGCCGCCGGCGTGTACATGAAGAACAAGAACATCAACAAGGCCGGCTTCATCTCGGGCTTGGCGGCCCCGTTCAACACGACCATCGGCGCGGTCTTCAAGAAGGGCGTCCTGTCCCAGGTACCCGACGCGAAGGTGATCGAGACGTACACGGGTGACCAGATCGACGTCGGCAAGGCCGTCGAGGCGTTCGCCGCGCAGCAGTCGCAGGGCATCGGCCTCGTGTACCCGTACTTCGGCGCCCCGACCGTCGCGATCGCCAAGAAGGCGAACGCCGCGAACGTCCCGGTGATCGGGTCGCCGATCAACTTCTGCGACTCGACCTCGCCTGCGTTCATCGCCTCCGTGATCTTCGCGCCCGGCTACTACCTGTCCCCGCTGCTCGACGATTTCGCGAATGGGAAGCTGCCGCTCGGCGGGACCCGGAACTGGCGCTTGGGTGTCGATCCGGTTCCGGCCGTGCAGGCGTGCTCGTCGGCCGGCGCCGAGGGGGCCGCGATCGAGGCGGCGATCAAGCAGGCACAGACCGACATCAACAACGGAACGATCGATCCGTTGAAGCTGGCCGCCGGCTGATCTGCGGATGACCATGGCCAACCCGAATGGGTCCAGCATGGTGACCGGCCATCCGATGCTTCGGATGGCCGGTGTCACCAAGTACTTCAACGGCCGTGCCGCCTGCGACGACGTCGACCTCAGCGTCGCTCCGGGAGAGATCCATGGCTTGCTCGGCCAGAACGGCGCGGGCAAGTCGACCTTGATGAACGTTCTCCTCGGGCTGGTCCGGCCCGATCGGGGTGTCATCGAGGTCGCGGGAAGGCCCGTGACGATCCGTGATCCCAACGACGCGCGAGCGCAGGGCATCGGGATGGTGCATCAGCACTACAGCCTCATCCCGACGCTGTCGGTCTGGGAGAACATCGCGATCACCACGAAGGGCCGCGTCAAACCGGATCGGATCACGGCGCTGGTCAACGAGACGAGTGCGCGGTACGGGCTGGAGGTGTCGGCGTCGAAGCGCGTCGGCGACCTCACGGTCGGCGAGCAGCAGCGCGTCGAGATCGTCAAGTGCCTCATCGAGCACCCGAAACTGCTCATCCTGGACGAGCCGACCGCCGTGCTCACCGAGCGCGAGTCGCAGGCGCTGTTCTCGATGCTGGGTCAGGTCGTCGACGGAGAGGACTGCTCGGTCATCCTCATCAGTCACAACCTCGCCGAGATCCGGTCGGTCGCACACCAGGCAACGATCATGCGCAACGGGCGGGTGGTGTCCCGGATCGCGCCGTCGGAGACGTCCGTGGCCGAGCTCGCGCGGCACATGATCGGCCACGACCTGCGCAACGAGCCGGACGCCGCCACCGCCATCGGTGCCGACGTGCGGGTCAGCCCGTCGCCGGTCGCGACCGTGGCATCGGCCGGGAAACCCGGGAGCCCGCCCGCGCTGGAAATCGAAGAGGTGACGGCATTCCTCGCAGGCGGGCGTCGCGCGCTGGACGCGCTCGGCCTGCACGTGCGCGGTGGCGAGGTGCTGGGCGTGGCCGGCGTGGAGGGCAACGGTCAGAAGTGGCTGGCCTCGCTCCTTGCCGGTGCGCTGTCCCCGCACACGGGACGGGTACGCGTGCGTGGCACGAATGTCCGGGTGAACAAGCCGGGCGCGATGAGAGCGGCGGGCGTCGCCGTGGTGCCCGAGGACCGGCGTGAGTCCGGTTGCGTCCTGGACATGTCGGTGGCGGACAACCTCGCATTCGCCGCGCTCGGCTCGCTCGCGCGACGCGGTGTGGTGTCACGCCGCCGGGTGCTGGCCCTCGCCGAGAGCCTGGTCGACGAGTTCCAGATCGCCGTCGCCTCGGTGGACCAGCCGATGCGGTCGCTGTCCGGCGGCAATCAGCAGAAGGTCGTACTCGCGCGCGAGCTCTCGACGGACCCGACCGTGCTCGTGCTGGCGCAACCGACGCGCGGGCTGGACGTCGGTGCGATCGCGTACATGCACGAGCGGATCCGTGCGGCCGCGAACGCCGGCGTCGCCGTCGTGCTGATCTCGACGGATCTCAACGAGATCATGCAGGTGTCGGATCGCATCGCGGTCATGTACCGGGGCAAGGTCCGTGGCGAAACTCCCCGCGCCGAAGCCGACTCCGAGAAACTGGGCTTGCTGATGGGTGGTGTGCACGCGTGAGTGGGCTCGATCTGCCGGAGAAGACCAAGAAATCGTCGCCCGCCGGTCCGTCCTCCGGCACCGGAGTCCGGCCGGGTGGCCTTGGCGGCGAGCTGGCCGCCGCGTTACGCGGCAATTCCGGGCCGGCGGCGCGTCAGGTCGGCATGTTCGCCCTGTTCCTCGCCGTCGGCCTGGGGGTCGGGCTGGTCCTGGCCTGGTCGACGGGGCACTCGCCGGCGGTCGTCCTCGCCGATCTGTTCGAGGGCAGCTTCGGCAACGCGATGTCGATCGGCTACACGCTCTCCTTCGCCGCTCCGCTGCTGCTCGTCGCCGTGGGAACGGTGATCTGCATGCAAGCGGGCCAGTTCAACATCGGCCAGGAGGGTCAGGTCACGCTCGGAGCGGTCGGCGCCGGATTCGTTGTTTTCAACATCGACGGGCCGGGGATCGTGGTCATCCCGCTGGCGTTCGTGGCGGCGGCGGTCGCGGGAGGGCTGTGGGCCGCGCTGGTCGCGCTGCTCAAGTTCACCCGGGGCGTCAACATCGTCGTGAGCTCGCTGCTGTTCGTCTTTCTCGCCGAGCAGCTCATGGTGTGGCTGATCAGTGGCTCCGGACCGTTGCACGACGACGGGGACGGCGTGCTGGGGGCGGGCACAGCGTCCCAGTCACCCACGGTGGCGACCGGTGCGAGACTGCCCACGCCGAACCTCTTCGGTCTCGACATCCCCAGCGGTTTCGTGATCGCCGTCGTCGCGGCGATCGTCGTCGCCTGGGTACTGCGCTCGACGCTGATCGGTTACCGGCTGCGGATCCTGGGCCAGAGCCCGGTCGTCGCACACACGATCGGCGTCAGCGAGTCCCGCCTGGGCTCGCTGGCCGTCGCCGCGTCCGGCGCCTTCGCCGGAGCCGCGGGCGCGGTGATCCTGCTCGGCCAGAGTTTTCAGCTCCACCCGGGTACCGCTAGCAGCATTGGATGGAACGGGTTGCTCATCGCATTGGCGGCGCGAACGAAGCCCGGTGTCAGCGCCGTCCTCGCGGTCGTCTTCGGCGCCATGATCGCGGGTGGCGGTCTCCTCGGCAGCGACAACGTGCCGGTCGACATCGTCAACGTCATGACCGCGTCGATCGTGGTCGCGCTCCTGTGTCCCCCTGTCGTGCTCGTCGCTCTGCGACGGCGCCGGCAGCGCCGAGCCGCGGAGGAGAGGGCATG
>NZ_JBEPDB010000014.1:54746-139986 GCF_040300025.1 Dactylosporangium sp. NPDC000555
GCATGAGTGGTCTGGAGCGGAGCGTAGGGGCCACTCATCGGAGGCTCAGTAGGAACTCATGCGCTCGGGGGAGCGAAGCGGAGGAGAGGGCATGAGTGGTCTGGAGCGGAGCGTAGGGGCCACTCATCGGAGGCTCAGTAGGAACTCATGCGCTCGGGGGAGCGAAGCGGAGGAGAGGGCATGAGTGTGGCGGTTGATATCCAGACGATTCTGGCCGTGTCGGTGCCGCTCGCGGTGCCGCTGCTGTTCGCGGGCCTCGGGGAGTACGTCGCCCAGCGTGCGGGAGCCTTCAACCTCTCCGTCGAGGGAATGATGCTCGCCGCGGCGTTCTTCGGCGCGTTCGGCGCCTCGGCGTCGGGTTCGCCGTTGGTCGGTCTCCTGCTCGGCATCCTGGCCGGCGCCGTGGTGGCCGTCATCCACGGCAACCTGAGCCATCGGCTGCAGCTCAACACCTACGTCGTCGGTCTGTCCCTCAACGTACTGGTGCTGGGCGTGACGAACTATCTGCTGACGACGACGGCGTTCGACCTCCCGAAGGTGTCGAACCTGCGCATCCCCGGATTGGCGGACATCCCCGTCGTCGGCAAGCCGCTCTTCGACCAGCCGTGGGTCGTCTACATCATCCCACTGCTGATCATCGCGGTCTGGGCCGCCTGGCGCACCCGGTGGGGCCTGGAGATTCGCGGTGCCGGCGACGATCCGGTCGCGAGCGACCTGACCGGTATCAAGGTGAATGCCCGGCGGCGTCAGGCACTGTTGTTCTGCGGGTTGTGCGCGGGTGCCGGCGGAGCCTTCCTGTCGGTGTTCCAGGCGAGTTCCTTCACGTCCGGCATGACGGCCGGGCGCGGGTACATCGTCATCGCCGCGGTGATCTTCGGCGGGTGGATGTTGCGGGGCGTGGTCGCGGCCTGTGTCCTCTTCGGCGTCGCCGCGGGGCTGCAGCTCGCGCTGCCCGCGATCGGCCTCACGCCGTCGCCGCAGCTGCTCGTCGCCGCACCGTACCTGCTCGCGGTGGTCTCGCTGGCGCTGCTGGGCAGGCGGATGCACCAACCCTTGGCCCTCGGCCAGCCCTTCGCCCCATCCCGATAGCGAGCGACGAGAAGCGAGCGGGAGGCTTGACCATCTGGTCGCCTCCCGCTCGCTTGGGTATGAAACAGGCTTTAGCTGACCCGGCGCTGGACGCGCCACAGGCCGACCGTCGCGAGCAGCGCGCTGAACCCGAGATACAACCCCAGCTCGATCCACTGGAAGGGCCAAAACCGCCGGTTGGACTGGTAGGTCAGGTCGACGTGGAGGTCGAGCTTGCCGAGACATACCGCGGTGTCACCGAACAGACCGGTAGCGCCGGTCTTCGGGGCCTTGTCGAAACACTCGTTGAAGGCGGCGTCAGAGAGTTGGCGGCCGTCAGAGGTCAGGAACTTGCTGGTGTCGGTGACCCAGGCGTCCGGTATCTGGATTCCTCCGATGACCGGCCCGCCGGTAATGCTGCCCAGCGACCGGGCTTGGTTGATGGCGTCGGCACTCATCGGTACGGTGACCCGCTCGGTGGGCATGTAGTGCGGTCGCAGCAGGTTTGGCACGGCGAACTGCACCGCGATCACGGCCAGGAACACCAACGCCATCGCCGGCAGGGTGCGCCGGATCAGCAGCCCGGTGATGGCGCCGAAGACGAAGCCGAATGCGGCATAACCGATGGGCACGACACCGCGCGCACCGAACAGGATCGCGCTGAACCGGTCGTCGGCCACCTGGTCGACCGGGTCCGCCGCCCAGGTCAACAGCGCGCTGAGCGTGCCGGCGACGGCCATGCTGGCCCCGCCCGCGCCTCCCACCGCGGCGGGTATGGCCTGATCGGCATGCGCGAACGCGTCGAAACGCTCGGCGGTACGCTCCACGCCGGTCGCCGCCCCCACGCCGGCTGGTCGATCCTGGCCACCCTGCCGATGCACGATGGACGGTCGCGATGACCATCCGCGTCCTGATCGCCGACGACCAGGCGATGATCCGTAGTGGCCTGCGGCTCATCCTCGAGGACCAGCCGGACATCAGCGTCATCGCCGAGGCGTCGGACGGTGTCGATGCGATCGCCCAGGCCCGCCGGCTGCGCCCCGACGTCTGCCTGGTGGACATCCGCATGCCCCGGCTCGACGGCATCGAGGTGACCCGGGCACTCGCCGGGCCCGGCGTCACCCACCCGATGCGGGTCATCGTGGTCACCACGTTCGACCTCGATGAGTACGTGTACGGAGCGCTGCGCGGCGGCGCGGCCGGTTTCATCCTCAAGGACGCCGGCCCAGCCCTGCTCGTCGAGGCGGTACGCGCCGCCCACAACGGCGACGCGCTCGTCTCCCCGTCTGTCACCGTCCGGCTGCTGCGCCACCTGACCACGCCGGCAGCAGGCCCCGGCAAGTCGCTGCCGTCGCTGTCGGAACGCGAAATCGAGGTGGTCCGGGAGATCGCACGCGGCCGGACCAACCTGGAGATCGGCGCCGAGCTGTTCATCGCCCTGAGCACGGTGAAAAGCCACGTCTCGACCATCCAGACCAAGCTCAGCCTGCGCAACCGCACCGAAATCGCCGTCTGGGCCTGGGAGAACCGGATCATCGAAATCACCTGAACGGCCGCCAACGCGGTCCTGCCGCGCCGAGCCGACGATCCGCGTCAGTCGAACAGGACGACGCCGCGAAGGTTGACGCCGGCGTGCATGTCCTCGTAGCCCTGACCGATCTCGTCGAGCCGGTACGTCCTGGTGATGATCTCGTCGAGGCGAAGCGAACCGGCCCGGTACATGTCGAGCAGGTTCAGGATGTCCCACGCCGGGTTGCACTCGCCGAACAGCGAGCCCTGCAGCCGCTTCTGATACAGGGTGAGCTCGGCGAGGTTGACGGGAATCCCGGTGTCGGCGTTGTTGCCCAGGCCGGTGACCACGGCCGTGCCGCCTTTACGGATGGCGGAGAAGGCCTGGCCGATGTGCTCGGAGCGGACGACGCCCACCGTCACGATGGCCGAGTCCGCACCCTGACCGTTGCTGAACTGCCGAGCGAGCTCGGTGGCTTCGTCCATGGTCGCGACGGCGTGCGTGGCACCGAACCGCTTCGACTGCTCGCGCTTGAACGCGATCGGGTCGACCGCGATGATCGTCGTCGCTCCCGCGTGGACGGCTCCCTGGACGGCGTTGATCCCGATGCCGCCGATCCCCATCACGATGACGACCTGGCCGGGACGAACCCGCGCGGAGTTGACCGCGGCACCCCAGCCGGTGGCCACGCCGCACCCGACCAGGCACGCCTTGTCGAGCGGAAGGTCCTTCGGGACCTTGACCGCGGACCGCGCGGAGATGGTCGTCGTCTCGGTGAACGTGGAGACGCCGCACATCTGTCCGACCGGCGCGCCCGAATCGGCCATGCGCAGGCGCGGAGTGACGGGTGGCATCCACACCAGCGCGCCGTCGTCGCACAGGTTCTGCATGCCCGAGGAGCACCACCGGCAGCGTCCGCACGCCGGGAGGAAGGACATGACGACGTGGTCGCCCTCGCTCAGACCGGTCGTGCCGGGGCCGACCTTGGTGACGACGCCGGCTCCCTCGTGGCCAACGGCAAAGGGGTAGATGGCCACGGGAGAGTCGCCGACGGCGACGTGGTCATCGGAGTGACACAGGCCCGCCGCGACCATCCTGACCTGGATCTCTCCCTCGCGCGGATCCTCGACCTCGAGGTCGACCACCTCGTAAGGGCCGGGTGCATTGCGTATGATTGCGCCTTTGGTTCGCATTGGAGCCCTATCCTCGTCGTCGGTTCCGTCGGTGACGTCAGTCGGATGGTCGGTGGTCACCTCGAATGGCCCTGTGGAGGTGCCGCGCAGGGGGTGCCGAACAGACACTAAGGCAGCTTCCTGCGCTTCGCAATGCGAGACGTTGACTCGTCCTGTGAAACGCTGTTACGTTGCTCCCGCGGTTGAAATGGCGGCCATGCACACCGAGGACAGGTCATGCCAGCAGATGAGATGTTCGATCACCACTCACCCGAATGTCGCGACGACATCGTCGGTTACTACGCGGCGTTTCGGGAGAAGTGCCCCGTCGGCAGATCCACGGCCCATGAGTCGGGCTACGTCTACCTCGCTCGCTACGCCGACGTCTTCCAGGTAGCCCGCAACGACGCGCTGTTCTCGTCGACCCGCGCGGCGGGCAATCTCAGCGGAACCGCGATCGTGATCCCGAGCGGGCCGTTCGGCGAGCACCTCCAGTATCCGCTCGAGATGGATCCGCCGGACACGCTGGAGTATCGCCGCCTCCTCGACCTGATCCTGTCGCCCGCCGCAGTGGACGAGCTCCGGCCGATGATCGCCCGGCACGCGACGCGCATCGTCGACGGGTTCATCGAGAAGGGTAGCGCGGATCTTGTCCGTGAGCTGACGAATCCGCTGCCCAGCGCCGTCACGCTCGACTGGCTCGGGTTCCCGGAAGAGGACTGGGTCCGCATCGGTCGCCCGATCCACGACGTGTTCACGTCCGAGCCGGGCAGCGAGCGAGCCGCGAAGGCGATCGAGGGCGTCATCTACATGGAGCAGCGGATCGCCGAGCTCATCACGGAGCGCCGCGCGAACCCGCAGGACGACGCCATCAGCGTGCTGGTCGCGCAGCGCAAGGCGGACGGGTCCGAGTTCACCGACGCCGAACTGCTCTCCGTGATCGGCATCGCGGTCTCCGGCGGGGTCGACACGACGACGTCGTTGACCGGTTCGGTGCTCGTCCACCTCGATGAGCACCGGGACATGCGCCAGCAGCTCATCGACGCCCCCGACCTGCTGATCGACGGGACGGACGAGTTTCTGCGCCGGTACGGTCCGGTGACGGCGATGGCCCGCACGGTGACCGCGGACACGGAGCTCGGCGGCTGCCCGGTCAAGGCCGGCGAGCGGATCCTGGTGCCGTGGTTCGCCGCGAACCACGACCCGGCGGTGTTCACCAACCCGGACCAGGTCCAGCTCGATCGGGACGCCAGCAGGCATCTGGCGTTCGGTACCGGCACGCACCGGTGCCCGGGTGCGCACCTCGCCCGCGCGATGTTCCAGGAGATGATCTACCAGATCCTGACCCGGATTCCCGACTACCGCGTGAACCGCGACGGGCTCGTCGGCTACCCGTCGCGCGGCAACCACATGGGCTGGGACGTCATCCCGGCGGAGTTCACCCCGGGGACGCGCGTCGGTGCCGCAGCCGCCACGGTCTCGTCCGCCGCGCCACGCCAGGCGGGAACGTTCGACGTGGTGCTCGAGGCCGTGGAGAGCGTGGCCGATCGCGTGGTCAGGGTGACGATGCGCTCTGTCGACGGCGCCGAGCTGCCCGCCTGGCAGCCCGGTGCGCACCTTGAGATCAGGCTGCCGTCCGGGCGGCTCCGGCAGTACTCGCTGTGCGGCACCCCCGCGGACCGGCAGACCTACGAGATCGCGGTGCTGCACGAGGAGGCCGGCCGCGGAGGATCGGCCGAGTTCCACGAGATCGCGACGCCGGGGCGGACCCTGACGGTCCGTGGACCGCGCAACCACTTCCCGCTCGTCGAGGCCGAGGACTACCTTCTGCTCGCCGGGGGCATCGGTATCACGCCGATCCTCGCCATGACGCGTTCGCTGACGCACCGGGGCAAGAACCTGAAGCTCGTCTACGGAGGCCGGACGCATAGCTCCATGGCGTTCCGTGCGGAGCTGGAGACCCTGCCCGAGGCCCAGCGTGCCCTCGTCGCCCAGGACCAGCACGGGCTTCCTGACTTCCGTGCGGCGATCCAGGGTTCCGCGCCGGGGACGGCGATCTACTGCTGCGGCCCCAGCGCGATGATCACCGCGGTCCAGCAACTGTGCGACGAACTCGGCGTGCGGGATCAGCTGCACGTCGAGCGGTTCGCCGCCAGCGACGAACAAGAGGCGAGGATCGCCTCCACCGAGGACAACACGCCGTTCCAGGTGGAGCTGGCCAAGTCGGGCGTCGTGCTCGACATCCCCGTCGACAAGCGGCTGATCGACGTCGTGCGCGCCGCGATACCCGGCATCGCCTACGACTGCGAGAAGGGCTTCTGCGGCTCCTGCGAGACCCGCGTGCTGTCCGGCACGCCCGATCACCGGGACGAGGTGCTGACGGAGACCGAGCGGGAGGCCAGCGCGACGATGATGATCTGCGTGAGCCGCGCCCAGTCGCAGCGGCTGGTCCTCGACCTCTGACGCAACGCGGGCGACGGCACCGCCGTCGCCCGCGGCAACGCCGCCAAGCTCATCGAGGAGGAAGCCTGATGTCGCCACTGAATCCCGCGCTGTTCGGCAAGGTGGTCAACTGGGCCGACATACCGCAGCGGGAGATCCGGCCCGGCGTGCGGCGGCGCATCTTCGCCACCGACGAGGTGCTGATCGGGCACCACGAGCTGGAGGTGGGCATGGAGGTCAACCCCCACGCACACGAGGACTTCGACCAGCTCGTCTTCATCGAGTCCGGCCGGTGCAACTACTACGTCGACGGCGTGGCGAACGACATGCGGGCCGGGTCGTTCCTGCTCGTGCCGCGCGGCGCCGAGCACTACGTGGAGCCCACCGAGGGTCCCTGCGTGAACATCGACTTCTTCGTTCCGCCGCGCGCGGATCTCCTCGCCAAGCTGGAGCTGGACGCGGTCCTGGGCGAGCGCGACTGACCCGATCCGCGGCGCGGAGTCACACGGACCAAAACGAGAGCTGCCGACCGGCGAACCGGTCGGCAGCTCTCGACGTTGTGCGGCCGTTTCAGGCGACGGCCCAGGTGTCGTTGCCGAGCAGCAGCTTCTGCAGCGCGTCGTCGTCGCCGGGCGCCTTCGCCGCCGCGGCCTTCAGCTGGGCGGCCATGGCCTGGTCGTAGGTGGGGCGCTCGACGGAGCGGAACACGCCCATCGGGGTGTAGCGGGAGTCGAGCGACAGCCGGGACAGGGCGAAGGCGAACGAGGGGTTGTCGGCGTGGGCGTCGTGCACGACGACCCGTGGGTCGTCGGCGGCCACGTCGTGCTCGATCGCGAGCGTGCCGTGCTCGCCCCAGAGCACGGCCTTCTCGCCGTTCTTGCCGAAGCGCAGCGGCTGTCCGTGCTCGAGGCGGATGGTCCAGTCGTCGCGGGTCTCGGCGTCCTTGAGCAGGTCGAACGCGCCGTCGTTGAAGATGTTGCAGTTCTGGTAGATCTCGACCAGCGCCGTGCCGGAGTGCTCGGCGGCGGCGCGCAGCACCGACTGCAGGTGCTTGCGGTCGCTGTCGAGGGTGCGCGCGACGAACGTGGCCTCCGCGCCGAGGGCGACCGAGACGGGGTTGAACGGGTTGTCCAGCGACCCCATCGGCGTCGACTTGGTGATCTTGCCGATCTCGCTGGTGGGGGAGTACTGCCCCTTCGTCAGCCCGTAGATCCGGTTGTTGAACAGCAGGATCTTGAGGTTGACGTTGCGGCGCAGCGCGTGGATGAGGTGGTTGCCGCCGATCGACAACGCGTCGCCGTCCCCGGTGACGACCCACACCGACAGGTCGGTACGGGACGTGGACAGGCCGGTGGCGATCGCCGGCGCGCGCCCGTGGATGGAGTGCATGCCGTAGGTGTTCATGTAGTACGGGAACCGGCTGGAGCAGCCGATGCCGGACACGAACACGATGTCCTCGCGCGGGATGCCCAGCTCGGGCATGAAGCCCTGCACGGCCGCGAGGATCGCGTAGTCACCGCAGCCGGGGCACCAGCGGACCTCCTGGTCGGTCTTGAAGTCCTTCGGCTTCAGGCCGAGCGAAAGGCCACTCGGGCCCGGGCCGTGGGCTGTGTCAGCCATTCGAGATCACTTTCTGGAACATGTCGGCGAGTTCGTCGGCCTTGAACGGCAGGCCACGGATCTGGGTGACGCTGATCGCGTCGACGAGGTAGCGCGCGCGGATGAGGGTGGCGAGCTGGCCCAGGTTCATCTCGGGGATCACGACCTTGTCGTAGCGGGCCAGGATCGCGCCGAGGTCGGCCGGGAACGGGTTGAGATGCCGCAGGTGGAGCTGCGCGACCGGCAGACCGCTCCCGCGGACCTGCCGGCAGGCCGCGCCGATCGGGCCGTAGGTGGAGCCCCACCCGACCACCAGCACCCGGGCGTCGCCGGTCGGGTCGTCGACGACCAGCGGCGGCAGGGAGGCCGCGACCGCGTCGACCTTCGCCTGCCGGGTCCGGACCATGAAGTCGTGGTTGTCCGGGTCGTAGCTGATGTTGCCGGTCTTGTCCGCCTTCTCGATGCCGCCGACCCGGTGCTCCAGCCCCGCGGTGCCGGGCACCGCCCACGGCCGGGCCAGCGTCTGCGGGTCGCGCAGGTACGGCAGGAACGTGCCGTCCGGCCCGTTCGGCTCGGTGGCGAACTCGACGGTCAGATCCGGCAGCTCCGCCAGCGTGGGCACCTGCCACGGTTCGGAGCCGTTGGCGAGATAGCCGTCGGTGAGCAGGAACACCGGGGTGCGGTACGTCAGCGCGATCCGCGCCGCCTCGAGCGCGGCGTAGAAACAGTCCCCCGGCGACTGGGCGGCTACGACGGGCACCGGCGCCTCACCGTTGCGGCCGTACATCGCCTGCAGCAGGTCCGACTGCTCGGTCTTGGTCGGCAGGCCGGTGGACGGGCCGCCGCGCTGCACGTCGACGACCACGAGCGGCAGCTCCAGGGACACGGCCAGGCCGATGGTCTCGGCCTTGAGCGCGATGCCCGGCCCGGACGAGGTGGTGACCGCCAGCGCCCCGCCGAAGGCCGCGCCGAGCGCCGCGCCGATGCCGGCGATCTCGTCCTCGGCCTGGAAGGTGCGTACACCGAACCGCTTGTGCTTGCTCAGCTCGTGCAGGATGTCCGACGCCGGCGTGATCGGGTAGGCGCCCAGGTACATCGGCAGCCCGGCCCGCCGCGCCGCGGCGATCAGGCCGTACGACAGCGCCAGGTTGCCGGAGATGTTGCGGTACGTGCCGGCTGGCAGCGTCGCGGGCTTGATCTCGTAGGCGACGGCGAACGTCTCGGTCGTCTCGCCGTAGTTCCATCCCGCCTTGAACGCGGTGATGTTCGCCTCGGCGATCGCCGGCCTGCTCGCGAACTTCTGCCGGATGAAGTTCAGCGTCCCCTCCGTGGGGCGGGAGTACATCCACGACAGCAACCCCAGGGCGAACATGTTCTTCGACCGGCCGGCGTCCTTGCGGGACAGTTCGGCGCCGGCGAGGGCGTCCAGGGTCAGCTGGGTCAGGTCGACCGCGTGCACGGTGTAGCCGTCCAGCGTGCCGTCCTCGAGGGGGTTCGACGCCCATCCGATCCGGGCCAGCGCCCGCTTGGTGAAGTCATGGCTGTCGAGGATCAGCGTGCCGCCCTTCGGCACGTCGCCCAGGTTGGCCTTGAGGGCCGCGGGGTTCATCGCGACGAGGACGTCCGGCCGGTCGCCCGGGGTGAGGATGTCGTGGTCGGCGAAGTGCAGCTGGAACGACGAGACGCCGGCCAGGGTCCCCTGCGGCGCGCGGATCTCCGCCGGGAAGTTCGGCAACGTCGACAGGTCGTTGCCGAAGACCGCCGTCTCCTGGGTGAAGCGGTCGCCGGTGAGCTGCATCCCATCGCCGGAGTCGCCGGCGATGCGGATGACCACACGGTCAAGCTGCTGGGTGGGCTTCAACGTCGAAGTCATCGGGCTCCTCCGAGGACGGCGGCGAAGCCGTCGGGCGTGAGAACGTCATCGGGTGTCAGGTCGTGAACGGAAGCGCGGCACAGGCCCATGAGCGCGGAGTCGATGCCGGAGCGCAGCACGTCGAGGACGTTCTCGACGCCGGCCTGGCCGTTGGCGCCCAGACCCCACAGATAGGCGCGGCCGATCATGACGGCGCGGGCGCCGAGGGCGAGGGCCTTGACGACGTCGCTGCCGCGGCGGACGCCGCCGTCGAGCAGCACCTCGATCTGGTCGCCGACGGCCTGGGCGATCGACGGCAGGATGCGGATCGTCGCCGGGGTGCCGTCGAGGTTGTTGCCGCCGTGATTGGAGACCGAGATCGCGGTCGCGCCGGCGTCGACCGCTCGTTTCGCCTCGTCGATACGGGTAATGCCCTTGACCATGAACGGCCCGCCCCACTCCTTGCCCAGCCAGGCCACGTCGTCCCACGACGGTGGCGGTGTGTGCATCCACTCTCCGTAAGCGCCGAAGAAGGTCGGCGCCGGCTGCCCGGGCTCCTGCATGTTGGGAACGGTGAGGTCGGGGATGCGGCCGGTCCTGGCGAAGTTCTTCAGCCAGCGTGGCCGGGCCAGCGCTTCGGGCGCGAACCGCAACGCCTCGCGGGGAGTGATGCGCTCGGGGATGTGCGGGCTGCCCCAGTCGCGTCCCATCGAGAACGACCAGTCCAGCGTGGCGATGAGACCGACGGCGCCGGCGGCGCGGGCCCGGTCGACACGCCGCAGGATCTGGTCCTTCGTTCCCGACCAGTAGATCTGGAAGAAGGTCCGCGGGTTGGCCGCGACGACGTCCTCGACCGGTTTGCTGGCGAACGAGCTCAGCCCCATGGCGGTACCGCGGGCAGCGGCGGCCCGGGCGACGGCGACCTCGCCGTCGGGGTGGACGGCCTGCACGCCGGTGGGCGAAATGAGCACGGGCAGTGCGATGTCCTGGCCCATGACGCGGGTCGCCAGGTCCCGGCCGGCGGGCTGCCCGGCGGTATATGGCGCGAAGCCGAGCTCGGCGAAGGCGGCCTGGTTGTCCTCGAGGGTCACGCCGCGTTCAGAGCCTGCGACCAGCGCGCTGTAGACGGACTTGGGCAGGCGCTTCTTGGCGCGGCGCTGGGCCTCGGCAACGGATTCGAACCACGGGTTGACCATCAACCACTCCTGAACCGGCGGTAGTAATCGGGCGGACGGTGCGGGGCGTGCGGCAACCACGCAGCACACGGGCGCCGTCGGCGACATCGTCGGTGAAATGGGCGGCGGCGTGACGGACAGGGGGCGAGGGCGTGCCGGGGCGGCCGCCGTCGGGCGGCCGGGGGACCGGTCAGGGCGCGCCCGGGCCCCGCATGTCCTCGCTCAACCGCGTGCTCGTCGCACGCCGCCGAGCCCTGGACCAGTGTTGGTCCGAGTTTGTCGGAAGGCTATTCGGGGTTGCCGAGCCGCTGGGACAGGGCGCGGGTCGTCTCCAGCAGCGCCTGTGCCTGAGGGGAGTCGATGTCGGTCGAGACGCTCACCGTCGTGCCCACGATGGCCATCGCGGCGACGATGGACGAACCCTCGAAGATCGGCGCGGCGATGGTCCGCACGCCATTGATGTCCGGTGAGTTCAGCGACAGCCCGTGCTTGCGGATGGCCTCGAGCTCCTGCTCCAGCCCGGGGGATCGGCGCAGGTGCTTGGCCAGACCGGGCACCTGGTCCCGGGGCAGGAAGGTGCAGAACACCCGGCCCTGGGCGGAGTTCGTCAGATCGAGCCGCGCGCCGGATCGGACACCGATTCTTATGATGTGGTCGGTGTTGTCGGCCGAGCGCACGACCGTCGCCGTTTCTCCGTCCCACACGCTGAGCACGACGGTTTCGTCGACCGTCTTCACCAATTGGTCCATATACGGCTCGGCCGCGTCGACGATCGGCAGCCCGGCTCGGGCCGCCCCCGCGAGCGTCAATACCTGCGGGCCGAGTGAATACAGCGCGGTGCGCTCGTCGTAGCGCAGGAGGTTGGCCGCCCGCAGGGCCTTGGTGTAGCGGTGCGCCGTCGCCTTGCTCGCGCCCAGCTGGCTGGTGATCTCATTCAGGCTCAGATACGGCTTGCTGACGGTGAATGAGCTCAGGACAATGGCCGCACGCTGCACCGTCTGAATCGTCGGTGCCGCGGTGGATTCCGAGGATTCCGACTCTTGTGTCGTTCTCGGGCTCATCGGTCCTCGATTCGGGCGTCAGACACCTGGCGATCGGCGTGCTGGAGTACTATATACACGTGCATCATCCGGGATCGTTCTCGCATGGGGTGGTGGTGCGCCGCGCGGTCCCGCTCCAAGAGTCGCGTCGATGGTCTCAATGGTGCAGCGCCGGCAGTCGGTTGTCGACAAGTGATGTGACGCGACGGCCCGCGAGCAACCTCGACGACCCAGGAGCCGGGGTTCAGCCCTCCGCAGCGTCGTTTTCGGTGGTCAGCGTCGTTTTTGGTGGTCGTAGCCTAGCAGTTGTACGGCATGCGGGCGCTGTCGTAGCACGGCGATCGGGTGTTCGTCAGCACAGCATCACAGGTCCGAGGAATGGCCGGGGGTGGCCGACGAACCCGGCCGGACAACGGTGGTGATGTGGTTGACCGCGAGCGCGGCCTCGCCGAAGCCGATGGAGATCAGCTTGATCTTGCCGTCGTAGTCGGCGATGTCGCCGGCCGCGAAGACGCGGGAGAGGTTCGTGCGCATGGTGCGGTCGACGAGGATGTGCCGGCGCCGCAGTTCCAGCCCCCATCCCTCGATCGGCCCGAGGTCGGCGATGAAGCCGAGCGCGGCGACGACCGCCTGCGCGGGCAGCACCTGCTGATCGCCGGCGCGCGTCGTCACGACGACCTCCTCGACCGCGACCTCGCCACTGATCTTGTGCACCTCGTACGGTGTGAGCACGCGCACGGATGAGGCGTGCAACTGCTCGACGCTGCGCTCGTGCGCCCGGAACTGCGCCCGGCGGTGCACCAGCGTGACGCTGCGGGCGATCGGCTCCAGGCCGAGCGCCCAGTCCAGTGCCGAGTCCCCGCCGCCGACGACGACGATGTCGAGGCCGGCGAGCTCGTCCAGCCGGGGGACGAAGTAGCGCAGCCCGCGACCGGCGTACTCGGAGCCGACGGGAAGCTGGCGGGGAGTGAAGTTGCCGATGCCGGCGGTGATCAGCAACGCCTTCGCGCGCACCACCTCACCGGCGTCGGTCGTGACGTCCACACCCTCGTCGTGTTCGCGCACCGAGACGGCGCTGCTGCCGAGCAGCAGGACTGGATCCGCCTGCGCCGCCTGGGCGTACAGGGCGTCCACCAGGTCCTGGCCGCGCACCGCCGGGAAGCCGGCCACGTCGTAGATCGCCTTCTCCGGGTACAGCGCCGCGATCTGCCCGCCCACCTCGGGCAGCGAGTCGAGCAGCGCGACCTTCAGCCCGCGAAAGCCCGCATAGTAGGTGGCGTACAGCCCCGTCGGCCCGGCGCCCACGACGAGCAGGTCAACCTCGCGTTTGGTCATGCCGTCACCTCCGCTTCGCTCCGGTAGCGGCATGAGCTGAACCTGAGCCCCCGATGAGTGGCCACTCCGCTGCGCTCCGTACCACTCATGACGCCACGTCCGGGTGGTCGGCGCCGGTCCGGCCGACCTTGCGCGCTCCGCCCGGCGAGCCGAGCTCGGTGAAGAACTCCGCGTTGATCCGTTCGAACTGCCGGACCGGCTCGGGCAGGTCCTCGTGGTGGAAGATCGATACCTCCGGGCAGACCGGCTCGCAGCGGCCGCACTCGACGCACTCGTCGGGCTGGATGTACATCATGCGGTCGCCCTCGTAGATGCAGTCGACGGGGCACTCCTCGAGGCAGGACTTGTCCATGACGTCGACGCAGGACGAGGTGATGACGTACGGCATGGTCGGAGCCTCCGCTCTCGGTTTTCACATGACGAGATGCCGTTTTTCATTGCGAGACGCATAATGGCAAGCGGACCTGGTCTCGTCAACACCTCGGTGCGCTTGCGGGCTAGTCTTGACACCCCTCGTCGGCTGGGACAGTCTTAGCGCATTGTGAGATGGCATCTCATGATGCATGATAATCTGAACGAGCGAAGGAGCGGATCTCCATGCCGCAGGCGGGTCGCGACGGAGCAGGCATGCCGATGATCGTCGAGGATTGGGACCGGCTGACGTTCCGGGTGAACCGAGAGGCGTACCGCTCATCGGAGATCTTCGACCGCGAACGGGACAACGTCTGGCTGCGGAACTGGCTGTACCTCGGGCACGAGACCGAGATCGCCAAGCCGAACGACTTCATCGTACGCACCCTCGCCGGGCGGCCGTTGATCTTTTGCCGGGACGCGGGCGGCGAGGTGCGCGCCTGGCTGAACTCGTGCCCGCATCGTGGCACCGTGCTGTGCCGCGAGACGGCAGGTTCCAGCAAGCTGTTCCAGTGCTTCTACCACGCGTGGACGTTCCGCAACAACGGCGACGTCGCCGCGATCCCGGACGACTCGGCGTACGAGGGCAGTGAGGGCCTGCGCGAGAGCATGAAGCTGCGGGCCGTACCGCGCCTGGAGATTCACGAGGGCTACGTCTTCGTGTCCTTCAACCCGGACGTGCCGCCGCTGCTGGAGCATCTCGGCGACGCGGCCGACTACATGACCATGATCGAGCAGCAGCACGTCGGTGGCATGACGACGCTCCCCGGCGTACAGCTGTACAGCGTGCGGGGCAACTGGAAGCTCGCGGTCGAGAACGCGATGGACGGATACCACTTCTCTCCCACGCACAACACGTTCGTCGGGTACCTGCGCGAGAACGGGTTCGCGGTCACCGACGACGACCAGTACGCCTACAACCTCGGCAACGGCCACTCGCTGCTCGTGCTGACCGGGCACGGCGGGCGGATCAGCATGATCTGGGAGCCGCGGTTCGGCGAGGACGAGCGCGCGCGCACCGACGCCCACCGCAAGGAGATGGCGGAGCGGCTCGGGGAGCGGCGCGCGCACTACGTGGCCGACGAGAGCCACATCCTGTTCGTGTTCCCGAATCTGCTCCTGTTCGACATCGAGGGTCTCTCCATCCGCCAGCTCGAGCCGGTCAGCGCCGCTCAGACCGACGTGCGCGCCTGGCAGCTCGTGCCCCGCGTCGAGGACCCGGCCTCCCGCGCGCTGCGGATGAAGACGGTTGTCAGTTTCGTCGGCCCCGGTGGCCTGGCGACGCCCGACGACATCGAGGCGTACGAGGCGGTGCAGCGTGGCATCGAGGCCACCGCCGGCGAACGGCGCAGCGAACTGGACTTCAGCGACATGTCCCGCGGCATGGTCGACGAGGTGAAGGGCGTGCAGGGCAGATCGATCGACGAAGGCGCGATGCGGGGGTTCTGGCGGCACTGGGTCGGCGCCGCCGGTATCGACGACGGGCTGCGGGTCGTCGGCACGCGGCCGGCGAGTTTCCTGGAAGGACGGGACGTGCGATGACAGCCGTAGGCGAATACGGCGTGGTGACCGTGGCCGGGCACGCGCTGAGCCGGGCACAGGTGGAGGACTTCCTCTACGAGGAGGCCGACATCCTGGACGCCTGGCGCTATGACGACTGGCTGGCGCTGTTCGTGGAGGGCGCTCGCTACGAGATCCCGACCACCGACTACACCGGCTTGTCGTTGCACGAGTCCGGCTCGTTCGTCGACGACGACTTCGATCTGCTGCAGGCCCGGGTCAAGCGGCTCAAGTCGCGCAAGGCGCACGCCGAGAACCCGCACTCGCGCACGCACCGGCTCGTCTCGAACGTGCGCGCGTTCGCGCACGAGGACAAGCTCCGGGTGACCGCGTCGTTCGTGGTGCACCGCGCGCGTGACGGGCAGTTCGACACCTACGTCGGGCGCTACGAGCACCTCCTGCTGCCCACGGACGACGGGCTGCGCTTCTGGCTGCGCCGGTCCATCCTCACGCATGAGGCGCTGCCGCCCGGTGCGCGCCTGAGCTTCATTCTCTAGGGACGCCATGATCAGGCACACGCTTTCCTTCCGGTTCAAGGACGAGGTCCCCGCGGAGGTCCGCGAGTCGGTGCTCGCGACGCTCGCCACGTTCCCGGACCGCTACCCGGCGATGCGGAACTGGTCGATGGGCCAGAACATCAGCACCCGGGACACGACCTTCACGCACGCCATGTCCGTCGAGTTCGCCACCAACGACGACCTGCTCGGCTACCTGCGCAGCGACTCGCACGAGAGCTTCGTGCGTGAGACGTGGCGGCCGGTGATCGCCCAGCAGGCCATCACGGCTTACGAGTACACCGAACGGCCGGAGGCCGCCGCCAGAAGGGCACTGCAGATGACGAAGAGCGAGCGGCCGCGCGGCCCGTACGGTATGGAGTACGCCCGCATCGAGGTGCCCGACATGCAGGCGACCATCGACTTCCTCGAGTACCACGTCGGGCTGCAGCTCGAGCAGCGCACCGACGAGTACGCGTACCTGCGCGCCGACATCGAGCACCACTCGATCGAGCTGATCAACGCGCCGGAGCGCGAGAACGGCTGGACCGTGGCCGTGGGCTACAGCGTCGAGAACGAAGAGGTTCTCGAACAGCTGCGCAAGCGGGTGCTCAACGCCGGCCTGGAGGTGCTGCCGCTGCAGGAACGCCAGGCGGCGCTGTGCGACAACGGCTTCGCCGTCAAGGACCCGGACGGCCTCATCGTCGAGCTGTTCACGGAGTTCCAGGAGTACGCCGAGGCGCCGCACATCGAGATCCGCCCGCTCGACCTCGTGCACCCGTTCATCGCGACCTCGCGGTACGAGGAGAGCCTCGACTTCTACACCAACGTGCTGGGCTTCCTGCACTCCGACTACGTCGTCGGCTCCACCACGTTCCTGCGGTGCGAGGACCGCTACCACCACAGCCTCGCCATCCAGAAGAACACCGAGCACTACGTGGCACACCTGTGCTTCGCCATGAAGAGCCTGGATCACGTCATGCGGATGCGGGCGCGGGCGCTGTACAAGGGCGCGCCGATCGCCTCGGACATCGTCAACCACTCCGCGTCGACGTCGATCGCGTTCTACATGCACGATCTCCGGTTCGGCCCGCGCTTCGAGCTGTGCGACCGGCACCGGGTCTTCACCCCCGAGGAGCACGAGACCCACCGTCCCCGCAGGATGCCGGCCGACCCGCGCAACATCGACGTGTGGCGCCCGGCCTCGGACGACTGGGGCCGTTTCTGAGCACCGAGGTCCTCGACGTCCTGCGCGTCCTGGACGCGACGCCGGCCCCGCACGGTCACGAGCTCGCCGCCGCCATGGCGCTGCGGGACTGGTGTGCCGCGCGGTGGCCGGACATCGCCTGGACGGTGCAGCGGTACTCGCCTGAGGGGGCGAACCTGGTGGCGTCCTGCGGCGCCGGCCCGCTGCTGTACTCGCACCTGGACACGTCGCTGAACGCGGCGGAGTCCGAGGCCGCGATCACCGGCCGGGCGGACGGCTGCGGCCCGTTGCGCGTGCGGGACGGCCGGGTCGACGGGTTCGGGCTGGGCGTGGCGCGGGGGCCCGCGGCGGCCGCACTGGCCGGTTTCGTGACCGCCCGCCGTGGCAGTCTTCTGCTCGCCGGTTCGGGGACGCATCGCCGCGGCGGTGCGTCCGCGGGCGTGCTGGCGTACCTGGCTCACCATCCGCGACCGCCGGCCGCGATCGTGGCCAAGTGCGGGCCGCCCACGGTGCTCTGGGAGGAGCCCGGCGCGCTGTACCTGCGGGTGGAGGTCACCGGCGGCTACGGCGCGGCGCTGGCTCCCGATTCGGCGGTACCGTCCGGGGGTATCGCGGCGTATGCGGGCCAGATCCTCGCCGCCGTCAGCGCCTGGCGCGACAGCTACCTGGGCAGCCGCCCGCCGGCGGGGCAGATCGGCCCCCAGGTCGGGGTGGGCGCGATCCGCTCCGGCTCGACCGCCAAGCCGGATCTCCTGCCCGCGCGGGTGCGGCTGGACCTCTACGTGGTCACCATGCCGGGGGAGGAGCCGGTCCGCCTGGCCGCGGAGGTCGAGGCCCGTCTGCGGGTCGCGATGGCCGGCACCGCGCTCGGGGATTGCACCGTCGGCGTCACGGCCGAGCCGCTCCACCCAGCGGCCGGCACGCCGCGGGACGCACCCATCGTGAGCGCCGCCCGGCGGCTCTGGCAGGCCGAGTTCGGCGGTGCGCCACCCCCGATCGCCGGATGGACCGGATCGACCGATGGCGTGGTGCTGCGCACACACGGCATCGACACGGTGCGGCTCGGGCCGCAGAGCGGTCGCTCGCCGGACGATCCCCGCCGGGAGACGCTCGCGGTCGATCAGCTCGTCGCATTCAGCCGCATCTACGCGGCCCTGCTTTCCGACCCGTCACCATCGCTCGATCGTCGAGGAGGCTCGACCGGCGCGTGAAGTCGCCGGATGCCCGGCCCGGCGCCTGTAGGGCGTCGGGCCGTTGGTCTCGTCGACGGTTCACGGCACCGCGACGAGTCTTGAGCATGCCCGCAAGCTGCCGACCACAGTGGACGCTTACCGGCTTCGATCAATGGTCGTGGCTCACAGCGCGACGGGCCCGACCCCGGTCGTTCGCGCCCGGGCGTGGGGCATGCGCACCAGCCCGGCGTTGACTCGGATGTAACTGTGCAGCTCACACGCCGTTTCCATGGCTCTGCGTGCCCTCCCGCCGCCGAATCCGGGCGGCGTCGAGGGCTCGTTCGCAGTGCCCTCCCTCACGCCTGGCGTATCGCTTGACACGATGCCATCTCGCATTGAAAGATGACCTCTGTGCAGGTGGTGTCTACTGTGTTCGGCGTCGGGCGTGTCGAGAACGACGAGATCGCCGTCCTCGACACGCCGTTTCCACATGTTGGTGCGGTCATCGAAGCAACGGGATCGCTGGATGTTCTGACCCGGAGCCCGGTGCGTCAGCGCGTGCCGCTGCAAGGCGCGGCGCTGCTCGCTCCCTTGGGTACGCCTCGGTCGGTCTGGGGTGTCGGACTCAACTATCGGTCGAAGGCCGCGCATACCGGCCGGGGCCTGCCGAGTGAGCCGATCCTGTACCTCGGTGCGCCGTCGGCCGTGCTGGCACCGGACGCCGAGGTGGCGATCCCGACCGGGCGGACGGCCGAGATGGACTACGAGGGAGAGATCGCGATCGTCATCGGCCGGCGTCTCTACCGCGCCGCTGCCGAGCAGGTGTGGCCGAGCGTTGCCGGCATCACCGCCGCGAACGACATGACAGCGCGCGACGTCATGCGTGCCACGGCCGCGCCCACGCTGGCCAAGAGCTTCCCGGGCTTCAATCCGCTCGGTGCCTCGGTGTGCACGGTGGACGAGTTCGCCGACCGCGACCGCATCCCGATCCGTACCTGGCTCAACGGCGAACTGCGCCAGGACGACACCAGCGACGGCATGATCTTCAGCGTGCCCGACCTGCTGGCGCGCATCTCCTGGTTCGCCGCGCTCGAGCCGGGCGACGTCGTGCTGACGGGCACGCCCGCCGGCACCGGACAGGATCGCGGCAGCTACCTCGGGCCCGGTGACCGGATCCGGATCGAGGTCGGCCCCGTCCTGCCGCTCGTCACGACCGTCGAGGCGCCATCGCGCGATCGCCCGGATGCGGGCTGAACGGCAAGCCACACCCATTGATTCATTACCTGTCCGCCACGGCAACGTGCGAACCCTGTGAGGTCCCCAAGTGTCAGATCCAAGTCTGTCGAAGTTCGATCTCGTCCTTGCCGGTGGCACCGTCCTGGATCCCGCCTCCGGTACCAACACGCGCAGCGACGTCGCGATCAGCGGCACCCGGATCGGCGCGATCGGCCCGGACCTGGCGGCGCGGGGCGTACAGGTTCTGGACTGCACTGGTTCGACCGTGGTGCCCGGCCTGGTCGAGGGGCACAGCCACATCTTCCAGCACGTGTCCAAGGTGGGAGCGCCCGCCGAGGAAGCCCACCTGCGTCGCGGCGTCGTCGCGGTGGCCGACGCGGGCACGGCGGGGGCGTCGACGTTCGCCGCATTCCGCAAGCTGGTCGTCGAGAGCAACGACCTGCGCATCGTGAACTTCCTCAACGTGTCGGTGCTCGGCCTCATCGACTTCCGCTTCGGCGAGCTGATGAACCCGGACACGCTCGTGGTCGAGGATGCTCTGGCGACCGCGGCGGAGAACCCGGATGTAGTGCGCGGCTTCAAGATTCGCCTCTCCGAGGATGTCGTCGGGCACAACTGGGAGGCGTTGCTCAAGAAGTCGATCGTGCTCGCCGAGCAGGCCGGGCTGCCGCTGATGGTGCACATCGGCGAAACCGAGGCGCCGCTGCCGGTGGTTCTGGACTTCCTGCGCCCCGGCGACGTCGTCGCGCACTGCTACACCGGCAAGCCGCACGGCATCCTCGACGGCGACGCCGTGCTGCCCCAGGTCATCGCGGCGCGCGAGCGCGGCGTGCTGTTCGACTCGGCGCACGGCAAGAGCAACCTCAGCTTCGAGGTGGCCAGGCGCGCGATCAGCGCCGGCTTCCTGCCCGACGTCCTCAGCTCGGACACCAGCGCCCGAAACTGGCGCGGCCCGGTCTTCGACCTGCTCACCAGCATCTCCAAGCTGGTGGCGCTCGGCGCGCCGTTCGAGGAGTGCATCCGGCGCGCGACGGTCACGCCCGCGGCCCTGCTCGGCCTGGACGCCGAGGGTTACGGCCGGCTCGAGGTCGGTGGCCGGGCGGACGTCACGGTGCTGACCGAGACGAGTGAGGTCGAGCTGCCCGATGCGGCCGGCAACTCCATCGTCGCGCCGCGCTTCGAGCCGACCATCGTCATCCGTAACGGCGCCCGGGTGCAGACCGTTCCGTGGCGGGGCGGCGTCTCGGCATGAGCTCGGTCCACGGACACCGGCGCGCCTTGAGGGCCGAACTGGCGGCCGGTCACCGCCTGGTCGGCACCTTCGTGAAGCTGGCCAACGCCGACGTCGTCGAAATGGCGGCGGACGCGGGATTCGACTTCGTGGTCGTCGACCTCGAACACTCGACGCTCACCGAGGCGGACGCCATCGGCCTGGTTCGGCACGCGGATGTCTGTGGCATACCGGCGCTGGTCCGCGTCCCGGCCGTCGAGCCGGCGCTGATCGCGCGGCTTCTGGAGAACGGGGCGGTCGGCATCCAGCTGTCGATGCTGCGTACCGCCGAGCAGGCGCGTCGCCTGGTGGCCGCGACGCGCTTCGCCCCGTCCGGCGAGCGATCGGTCAGCCTCGCCAACCGGGTGGCCGGTTTCGGCGCCGCCTCGCTGCGGGCTTTCTTGCGCTCGGAGGCCGAGGCTCCGCCGATGCTGGTCGGTCAGATCGAGACCGCGATCGCCGAGCCATGGCCGGACGTGCTCCACGGCCTGGACGTGGCGTTCGTCGGCACCACCGACCTGTCGGTGAGCCTGGGTCTGCCGTCCAGCGGCGAGCTGTCGGCGCAGGTGGAGCTGGTGGCGTCGGCCGCGCGGGCGGCGGGGGCGGCATTCGGCGGTTGGTCCGCGAGCGTGGACGCGGCCTCCGCGCAGGGACTGGCGGGGGCCGGGTACCTGATCGTCGGGTCGGACCTGCAGATCCTCGCGGCGGGCCTGCGGGCCGCCATGACCTCGGAGCGCGGCAACTGACGGCGGCCAGGGCTACCTGGCCGCCGTTCGCCTGTGCTTCGCATCACCTTCCGTTCCGTGCCCCTCTCCGGCTTATTGCAAGATAATTGCAGAAGCAATTTACTGGCATAAAATGGAGAGGACCGCGGATGGCTGTCTACACGCTGCCCGACCTGGCCTACGATTACGGCGCCCTGGAGCCGGCGATGTCCGGGCAGATCCTGGAGCTGCACCACAGCAAGCACCATGCCGCCTACGTCAAGGGCAGCAACGACGCCCTGGACCAGCTTGCCGAGCTGCGCGAGAAGGGCGACTTCGGCGCCCTGGTCGGGCTCGAGAAGACGCTGGCGTTCAACCTGTCCGGGCACGTGCTGCACTCGGTCTTCTGGAACAACCTCTCGCCCGATGGCGGCGACCGCCCCGACGGCGAGCTCGCCGACGCGATCACCGAGCACTTCGGCTCGTTCGAGGCGTTCGCGGGCCAGCTGTCCAGCGCGACCAAGAGCGTGCAGGGCTCCGGCTGGGGCGTGCTCGCCTGGGAGCCGCTCGGCCGGCGGCTCCTGGTGGAGCAGGTGTACGACCACCATGGCAACGTCGGGCAGGGCTCCACCCCGCTGCTGGTGTTCGACGCCTGGGAGCACGCCTACTACCTGCAGTACAAGAACGTCCGCCCGGACTACGTCGACCGGCTCTGGGGCCTCGTCAACTGGGCCGACGTCCAGGCCCGCTACGCCGCCGTGACCGCGGCACGGGCCGCCTGACCCGGCCGGGCGCACCGTCGTCCGCCCGCACGACCCCGGCGGCCCAGTGCGCCGCCGGGGTCACCTCCACCCGGGCATCACGCACGGTGATGCGATGTAGGCGACACGCCGACACACGATCTGGTGTTTCCGATTCTCAGCGAATCCCATATATGGTGTTGCCCGCAGCTGGTTCGCTCGTCCCGCCAGGACGGGTGTCGCAAGAGGGAATCCGGTGTGAGTCCGGGACTGCCCCGCAGCGGTAAGTGGGAACGAAAGCCGTCATCAAGCACTGGGCCGCAGGGTCTGGGAAGCGACGGTCGGTAGGCGACCGAGCCCGGTCATGCCCGCGAGTCCGAAGACCTGCCAGCGCACCGCGGGCCAATCGGGCCCGCAGTGGTCGGAGACCGCGCGGGACGGTCGATGCCGACGCCAGATGACGGCGCATGCCGTCGTCCGGTGCCGTCGTCCCCTGCGCGCCCCCTCCGGAGTCGGCACACGGGTGGACGAGGGGACACACATGACGGTCACGCGGGACAAGGCCGCGCCCGGGCAGGGAGCGCCGGAGCAGCGGCGGCATGCTATGCAGGTCCGCAAACGCGACGGCGACCTGGAGCCGGTCGACGTCAACAAGATCGTCAAGGCCGTCGAGCGGTGGGTCGGCGACCTGGACGAGATCGACCCGCTGCGGGTGGCCACGAAGACGATCAGCGGCCTCTACGACGGCGCCACCACCGCCGAGCTGGACAAGCTGTCGATCCAGACCGCCGCCGAGCTCATCGGCGAGGAGCCGCAGTATTCCCGCCTCGCCGCCCGGCTCCTGGCCTCGTTCGTCGACAAGGAGGTCCGCGGTCAGGGCATCGCCAGCTTCAGCCAGTCGATCCGCTATGGCCACCAGCAGGGGCTGATCGGCGACGAGACGGCCGCGTTCGTGGCCCGCAATACCCGCAAGTTCGACGACGCCGTCGACCTCGACGGGGACCTGCGTTTCGAGTACTTCGGCCTGCGCACGGTCGCCGACCGATACCTGCTGCGCCACCCCGAGACCCGGCTGGTCGTCGAGACGCCGCAGTACTGGCTGCTGCGCGTGGCGTGCGGGCTGTCGCAGACGCCGGCGGAGGCGATCGGGTTCTACCGGCTGATGTCCAGCCTGGCGTATCTGCCGAGCTCGCCGACGCTGTTCAACTCGGGCACCCGGCACACCCAGATGTCGTCGTGCTTCCTGGTGGACTCGCCGCGGGACGAGCTGGACTCGATCTACGAGCGGTATCACCAGGTGGCGAAGCTGTCGAAGTTCTCCGGCGGCATCGGCATCTCGTGGTCGCGCGTGCGGGGGCGGGGCGCGCTGATCCGCGGTACCAACGGGAAATCCAACGGCATCGTGCCCTTCCTCAAGACCCTCGACGCCGGCGTCGCCGCGGTGAACCAGGGCGGTCGGCGCAAGGGCGCGGCGTGCGTCTACCTGGAGCCGTGGCACCCGGACATCGAGGAGTTCCTCGAGCTGCGGGACAACACGGGCGAGGAGTCCCGCCGCACCCACAACCTGAACCTGGCCAACTGGATCCCGGACGAGTTCATGCGCCGCGTCGAGGCCGACGCCGACTGGTCGCTCGTCGACCCGTCCGACGCGCCCGAGCTGCCGGACCTGTTCGGCGCCGAGTTCGACGAGGCGTACCGGGCTGCGGAGAAGCGGGCCGTCCGGACCGTCAAGGCCCGCGAGCTGTACGGCAAGATGATGCGCACCCTCGCGCAGACCGGCAACGGCTGGATGACCTTCAAGGACCGCTCCAACGCCCTGTCGAACCAGACCGGGGCGCCGGGCAACACCATCCACCTGTCGAACCTGTGCACCGAGATCGTCGAGGTCAACAGCGACGACGAGACCGCGGTGTGCAACCTCGGCTCGATCAACCTCGGCGCCCACGTCACCGCCGACGGCGTCGACTGGGAGCGGCTGCGCGAGACCGTCCGCACTGCCGTGGTCTTCCTCGACCGGGTCATCGACATCAACTACTACCCGTCGGCGCAGGCGGCCACGTCCAACCCGCGCTGGCGGCCGGTCGGCCTCGGCCTGATGGGCCTGCAGGACGCGTTCTTCACGCTGCGGCTGCCGTTCGACTCGCCCGAGGCCCGGGAGCTGTCCACGCGCGTGCAGGAGGAGATCCTGCTCACCGCGCTGGAGACCTCCGCCGGCCTCGCCGAACACTTCGGGCCGCACCCGGCGTTCGCCGAGACCCGCGCCGCGGGCGGCGTGCTGCACCCCGACCTCTGGGACGCCGAACCCGCCCATGCCGAGCGGTGGGCGGCGCTGCGGACCAGCATCGCCGAGCACGGGCTGCGCAACTCGCTGCTCGTCGCGATCGCCCCGACCGCGACGATCGCGTCGATCGCCGGCTGCTACGAGTGCATCGAGCCGCAGGTGTCCAACCTGTTCAAGCGCGAGACCATGTCGGGGGAGTTCCTGCAGATCAACACGTACCTGGTGCGCGAGCTCAAGGCCCGGGGGCTGTGGACCTCGGCGATCCGCGAGCGGATCAAGCGCGCGGAGGGCTCGGTGCAGAGCATCGCCGAACTGCCGGCGGAGATCCGTGAGCTGTTCCGCACGGCCTGGGAGCTGCCGCAGCGGGCGCTGATCGACCTCGCCGCCACCCGGGCGCCCTACATCGACCAGTCGCAGTCGCTCAACCTGTTCATGAGTGCCCCGACGATCGGCAAGCTGTCCTCGATGTACCTGCACGCCTGGAAGTCGGGGCTGAAGACCACCTATTACCTGCGCTCGCGCCCGGCCACCCGGATTCAGCAGGCCACCGTATCCGTCGCACCTGCGGTCTCGCTGATCGCCCCGCCCGCCGAGGCCGTCGCCTGTTCCCTGGAGAACCCCGAGTCCTGCGAGGCGTGCCAGTGAGCCTCCTCGACCCCGGCATGGACCTGACGCTGCGGCCGATGCGGTATCCGCAGTTCTTCGACCGGTTCAAGGACGCGATCAAGAACACCTGGACCGTGGAGGAGGTCGACCTGCACACCGACCTCGCCGACCTGCCGAAGCTGTCCCCGGCCGAGCGGCACCTGGTCTCGCGCCTCGTCGCGTTCTTCGCGACCGGTGACACGATCGTGGCGAACAACCTCGTGCTGAACCTGTACCAGCATGTGAACTCGCCCGAGGGCCGGCTGTACCTGTCGCGGCAGTTGTTCGAAGAGGCCGTGCACGTCCAGTTCTACCTGAACCTCCTCGACACCTACGTCCCCGATGAAGCCGAGCGGTTCGCGGCGTTCGCGGCGGTGGAGAACATCCCGTCGATCGCCCGCAAGGCCGAGTTCTGCTTCAAGTGGATCAACTCGATCTTCGGCCTGCGGGAGCTCAAGACCCGCGACGACCGGCGCGCGTTCCTGCTCAACCTGATCTGTTTCGCCGCGTGCATCGAGGGCCTGTTCTTCTACGGCGCCTTCGCCTACGTGTACTACCTGCGCTCCCGCGGGCTGCTGCACGGCCTCGCCTCCGGCACCAACTGGGTGTTCCGCGACGAGTCGATGCACATGGCGTTCGCGTTCGACGTCGTCGACACGGTCCGCGCCGAGGAGCCGGATCTGTTCGACGCCGAGATGGAACGTCAGGTGCGGCAGATGCTGGCCGAGGCGGTCGACTGCGAGGTGCAGTTCGCCGCCGACCTGCTCGAACAGGGCATTTCCGGGCTGTCCCTGGCCGACATGCGGGAGTACCTGCAGCACGTCGCCGACCGGCGCCTGGCGCTGCTGGGCATCGCCCCGCTGTACGGCAGCCGCAACCCGTTCGCGTTCATGGAGCTGCAGGACGTGCAGGAGCTGTCGAACTTCTTCGAGCGCCGGGTCTCGGCCTACCAGGTCGGCGTCACCGGCACGGTCAGCTTCGACGACGACTTCTGAGCGGCCCGGCGCCTGTGGGTCCACCCCGACCGTGGCCCGAAGACCCGGGACTACCCTGAGGTCGGCACCTCGTCGCGGCCGCCGAGGTCCGCGGCGGCTGCCAACCCTCGGGCCGGGCGGGCCCCATTTTCCACGTCTGGAGTGATTGTGAACGCCGAATCGACTGCTTTCCGCGCCGCGCTGGAGGCCGTCCGCGCCGTTGAGCCGCGGATCGCCGACGCGATCGCGAAGGAGCTGACCGACCAGCGCGAGTCGCTCAAGCTGATCGCGAGCGAGAACTACGCCTCGCCCGCGGTACTGCTCGCCATGGGCAACTGGCTGTCGGACAAGTACGCCGAGGGCACGATCGGCCGCCGCTTCTACGCCGGCTGTCAGAACGTCGACACCGTCGAGGCCGTCGCCGTCGAGCACGCCAAGGCCCTCTTCGGCGCCCCGTACGCCTACGTGCAGCCGCACTCGGGCATCGACGCGAACCTCGTCGCGTACTGGGCGATCCTGGCCGACCGGGTCGAGGTACCGTATCTGGCGAAGTTCGGCAGGCGGCAGGTGAACGAACTCACCGACGCAGAGTGGGCCGAGCTTCGGGCCGCGTTCGGCAACCAGCGGATGCTCGGCATGTCCCTGGACGCCGGCGGCCACCTCACCCACGGCTTCCGGCCGAACATCTCCGGCAAGATGTTCGACCAGCGCAGCTACGGCGTCGACCCGGCCACCGGGCAGATCGACTACGCCGCCCTGCGCGAGACGGCGCGCGAGTTCAAGCCCCTGGTGATCGTCGGCGGCTACTCGGCGTATCCGCGGAGGGTCAACTTCGCCACGCTGCGCGAGATCGCCGACGAGGTCGGCGCCACCCTCATGGTCGACATGGCCCACTTCGCCGGGCTCGTCGCCGGCAAGGTCTTCACCGGCGACTTCGACCCGGTCCCGCACGCCCACATCGTCACCACGACGACGCACAAGAGCCTCCGCGGCCCGCGCGGCGGCGCTGTCCTGGCCCAGCCGGAGCTCGCCGACCAGGTCGACCGCGGCTGTCCGATGGTGCTCGGCGGCCCGCTGTCGCACGTCATGGCCGCGAAGGCGATCGCGTTCGCCGAGGCCCGCCGGCCGGAGTTCGCCACCTACGCGCAGCAGATCGTGAACAACGCCCAGGCGCTCGCCGAGGGCCTGCTCTCCCGCGGCGTGAAGCTGGTCTCCGGCGGTACCGACAACCACCTCGTCCTCATCGACGTGCACCCGTTCGGGCTCACCGGCCGCCAGGCCGAGCAGGCGCTGCTGGACAGCGGCGTGGTCACGAACCGCAACGCGGTGCCGAACGACCCCAACGGCGCCTGGTACACCTCCGGCATCCGCATCGGCACACCGGCCCTGACCAGCCGGGGCCTCGGCACCGCCGAGATGGACCAGATCGCCGAGCTCATCCACACCGTCCTGGCGGGCACCGCACCGGACGAGGGCTCCAAGGCCAAGTACCGGCTCGACCCGGCCCTCGCCGACCGAGTGAGCAAGCAGGCAACGGAGCTGCTCGCGCCGTTCCCGCTCTACCCCAGCGTCGACCTGGGGTAAGTGCTCCGCCGGGCAGGCGTGGGACTCCCACGCCTGCCCCGGCCGTCGGCCAACGCCGCTCAGCCGTCTGTGGCGGGAACGCGGCCGATCGCGGTGAAGAACGTGAACGCGGCCAGGAACGGGCCGTCGGTCAGCCGGGCGAGCCAGGCCCGTCCGGCTTCTTCGTCGAGAGCGCCGGCCTGCCAGGCGCGCTGGGCGACCGACGGCATCCGCAGGATGGTGTCCGCGGTCCGGTAGTCGCGGAACAGGACGACGGCGGCGTCGACGGACTCGATCTCGAACCCGGCGCCGCCGAGGAGCCGGGCAAGCTGCCGGCCGATGGCCGCGTTCCGCACGACGCTGGTGGTGATGTAGCGGGTGTAGGCCCGGCTGGTTGCGACATCGGGGTCGTCGATGACGAGGGTGTCCCAGTCCGGTTCCGCCAGCGCGACCAGGCCGCCGGGGCGGACGACCCGCCGCAGCTCGGCCAGCGCCTGCGCCGGGTTGGCCAGATGTTGCAGCACGCGGTCGGCGCGGGCGCGGTCGACGCCGGCGTCGTCGAGGGGCAGCGCATGGGCGTCGCCCGCTCGGACCTCCACGCGGGGATGTGCCGCGGTTCGTTGCCGGGCCTGCCCGAGCATCGCGGGGTCGTGGTCGACGCCGATGACGGTGCCCGTGTCGCCGACGGCGCCGGCCAGCGCCGGGAGGTCGGTGCCTGGTCCACAGCCGACGTCGAGGACAACGTTGCCCGGCCGCACGTCCAGCGCCGCGAGGAGATCGTGCTTGTACTGGCGTCCGACGTCGCTGGCGGCGGCGTGGTCGAGGTAGGCGATCTCGTCCGCGGCGCGCAGCGTGCTGCTCGGCAGTGTCATGGGTGCAGGGAACCACAGTCGCGGCCAGATGTGGTGATGGCTTTGTAGCAGTTCGGTGAAGACGACCGAGGACAATCGCTCGGTCCGGGTGAGTCTGCCGGGACCCTGTGGATATTGGTTTGTCTCGTACGGGTGAGACGCCGAAGCGCCGATGCCGGCGCAAGATCCACGACCCTGGAGGTCATGGTGACCACCACGGCTATCGATCTGGACACGTTGTCCATCAACACCATCCGCGGCCTGTGCATGGACGCGATCCAGCGAGCGGAGTCCGGACATCCGGGCACCCCGATGGGGATCGCGCCGGTCGCGTACTCCCTGTGGCAGCGGTTCCTGCGGTTCGACCCGGCCGATCCGATCTGGCCCAACCGGGACCGGTTCGTGCTGTCCGAGGGGCACGCGTCGGCGCTGCTGTGGTCGCTGCTGCACCTGAGCGGGGTGCGCGCGGTCGACCCGGACTACGAGATCCTCGGCCGTCCCTCGGTGACCCTCGAGGACCTGAAGACGTTCCGGCAGCTCGACTCGCGCTGTCCCGGCCACCCCGAGTACCGGTGGACGAGCGGGGTCGAGACCACCACCGGGCCGCTCGGCCAGGGGGACGCGACCTCGGTGGGGATGGCCATCGCCGGTCAGTGGCTGGCGGCCAGGTACAACCGGGATGGTCTTACCCTGTTCGACTTCGACGTGTATTCGATCACCGGGGACGGCGACCTGATGGAGGGCGTCGCGTCGGAGGCGGCCTCGCTCGCCGGTCATCAGCGGCTGGCGAACCTGTGCTGGATCTACGACTCGAACCGGGTGACGATCGAGGGCCACACCGACATCACGTTCACCGAGGACGTGGCGGAGCGGTTCCTGGCGTACGGCTGGAACGTGACGACCGTCGCGGACGCCAACGACCTCGACGCGGTGGAACGGGCGCTGCACAACTTCCAGGCCGAGCACGAACGGCCGACGCTGATCGTGGTGCACAGCCACATCGGGTACGGCTCCCCGGTCGAGGACACCGCGCAGGCACACGGCGAGCCGCTCGGCCCGCAGGCCGTCCGGGAGACCAAGCGCTTCCTCGGCATGCCCGAGGACGCCGGCTTCTACGTCCCGGACGGTGTGTACGACTGGTTCGCCCGAGGTATCGGTGCGCGCAGCAGAGCGGCACACGACGCGTGGCGGTCGCGCTTCACGGCGTACCGCAGCAGGTATCCGCGGCTGGCTGACGAGATCGAGCGGATGCAGCGACGGGAACTGCCGGACGGGTGGCAGGATGCGCTGCCCACCTTCCCGCCCGATGCGAAGGGGCTGGCGACCCGCGACTCCTCGGGTCAGGTGCTCAACGCGCTCGCGCGGGCGGTGCCGTGGCTGCTGGGCGGGTCGGCCGACCTGGCCCCGTCCACCAAGACGCGCCTCACCTTCCCCGGCGCCGGCGACTTCCAGGCCGGCGACCGGTCCGGACGCAACTTCCACCTCGGCGTCCGCGAGCACGCGGCGGCGGCGATCGCCAACGGGATGGCGCTGTCCAAGCTGCGCTCGTACTGGTCGGGCTTCCTGATCTTCTCCGACTACGCCCGCGCGGCGATCCGGCTGTCGGCGTTGATGGAGATCCCGACGCTGCACATCTTCAGCCACGACTCGATCGGGGTCGGCGAGGACGGGCCGACGCACCAGCCGGTCGAGCATCTCGCGTCGCTGCGGGCGATGCCGGGGTTGCTGGTGTTCCGCCCGGCCGACGCGAACGAGGTGGTCGAGACGTGGCGGGTCGTGGCCGGGCTGCGGCGCGAGCCGGCGGCGCTCGTGCTGTCCCGGCAGCCGCTGCCCACCCTGGACCGCAGCCGGCTGGCCGCCGCGGCCGGGGTCGCGACGGGCGGGTACGTGCTGGCCGACCCGCCGTCGGGCGAGCCGGACGTGATCCTGCTGGCCAGCGGCTCGGAGGTGGCGCTGGCGCTCGCGGCGCGCGACGAGCTCGCCGGCGGCGGGATCGCGGCGCGGGTGGTGAGCATGCCGTGCTGGGAGCTGTTCGACCGGCAACCACGCCGGTACCGCGATCAGGTGCTGCCCCCGTCGGTGCGGGCCCGGGTCGCGATCGAGCAGGCATCCACGCTCGGCTGGGAACGGTACGTGGGCGACTCCGGCGCGATCATCGGCATGCACACCTTCGGTGCCTCCGCGCCACTCAAACAGCTGCTGACCAAGTTCGGGTTCACGCCCGAACGGGTGACGCAGGCGGCCCGGGAACAAGTGGCCGCGAACACCTGACCGTCGAGACGGCCGCATCCGGAGCCGGCGAGGAGGGGACGTGAAGGCAACCCAGACCCTGCACGAGCACGGGCAGAGCCTCTGGCTGGACAACATCACCCGGGGCCTGCTCGACTCCGGCCAGATCCAGCATTACATCGACAAATACTCGATCACCGGGCTCACGTCGAACCCGTCGATCTTCGACAAGGCGATCGAGTCCGGCTACTACGACGACGCGATCCGGGAGAAGTCCGGCATCGGGCTGTCCGACGAGGAGCTGTTCTACGAGCTGGCGATCGAGGACCTGCGGCGGGCGGCGGACGAGTTCCTGCCGGTGCACGAGCGCACCGACGGCGTGGACGGCTGGGTGTCGCTGGAGGTGTCGCCGCTGCTCGCCCACGACACGGCGGGGACGATCGAGGCCGCCAAGTCGCTGCACGCGAAGGCCGCCCGGCCAAACCTGCTGATCAAGATCCCCGGAACGGCCGAGGGCCTGCCGGCGATTACCGAGTGCGTCGCCTCCGGTGTACCCATCAACGTCACCCTGCTGTTCTCGCCCGAGCAGTACGAGGCCGCCGCCGACGCCTACCTGGCCGGCGTCGAGCGCCGGCTCGAGCGCCAGCTCGATCCCGCCGTCGAGTCGGTCGCCTCCGTCTTCATGTCCCGCTGGGATGTCGCGGTCGCCACCCGCGTGCCGGAGGAGTTGAAGGATGAGCTCGGGCTCGCCGTCGGGCTCGCCACCTACCGGGCGTACCGGCAGCTCATGGACTCCGACCGGGTGCAGCGGGTGCAGAACTCCGGCGGGCGCGTCCAGCGGCTGCTGTGGGCCAGCACCAGGACCAAGGACCCGGCGGCCTCCGACACGCTCTACGTCCACGGGCTAGCCGCGCCGTTCACGATCAATACCATGCCCGACGCGACACTGCAGGCGTTCTACGACCACGGCGAGATAGGCGAGCCGATGCCCGCCGACGGCGGCGACTTCGCCGTGATGCTGGACCGGTTCCGTGACGCCGGCGTCGACGTGGCCGGCCTCGCCGCGAAACTGCAGTCCGACGGAGCGAAGCAGTTCGTCGCGGCCTGGAACGACCTGATGGAAAGGATCTCCATGCAACGCGGCGCGGTCGCCTGATGGGAGCATCGTGATGACGACGCAGAGACCCATGCAGATCGGTATGGTCGGGCTGGGCAGGATGGGCGCGAACCTGGTCCGCAGGCTCATGCGGGACGGCCACCGGTGCGTCGGATACGCCCGCACCGAGCGGACCGTGCGGCAGCTCGTCGATGAGGGCATGGCCGGCGCGACCTCGCTCGCGGACCTGGTGGCCAGACTCGACAAGCCGCGGGCGGTCTGGCTGATGGTGCCGGCCGCGGCCGTGCAGCCCACGCTTGACGAGCTCGTGACGCTGCTCGACCCGGACGACGTGGTGATCGACGGCGGGAACTCCTTCTACCACGACGACCTCGTCCGCGCCCGGCAGCTCGCCGAGCACCAGATCCACTATCTCGACTGCGGTACGTCGGGCGGGGTGTGGGGTCTGGAACGCGGCTACTGCCTGATGATCGGCGGCGAGGAGGCGCCGGTCAGGCGGCTCGACCCGATCTTCAAGACCATCGCGCCGGGCCGCGGTAGCGCTGAGCTCACGCCGAGCCGGACCCGTGACGGGACTGCCCCCGAGGGGTACCTGCACTGCGGGCCCAACGGCGCCGGCCACTTCGTGAAGATGGTCCACAACGGCGTCGAGTACGGGATGATGGCCGCGATCGGCGAGGGGCTTTCGATCATCCGGCACGCCAACGCGGGCAAGAACACCCGTATCGTCGACGCCGAGACGGCACCGCTGCGCGACCCGGAGGCCTACCAGTACGACATCGACGTCGCCGAGGTCGCCGAGGTGTGGCGGCGCGGTTCCGTCGTCGGATCGTGGCTGGTCGACCTCACCGCCGACGCGCTGGCCCGCTCGCCCCGGCTGGACGACTTCACCGGGCGCGTCTCGGACTCCGGTGAGGGCCGGTGGACCGTGCAGGCGGCGATCGACGAGAGCGTGCCCGCCCCGGTGATCAGCACGGCCCTGATGGACCGGTTCGAGTCGCGTGGGCTCGGCGAGTTCACCGACAAGGTGCTCTCCGCGATGCGCAGCGAGTTCGGCGGCCACGCGGAGAAGCGGGGCTGATCCGGTTCAACCGCGGGGCAGCACGTATCGCTGGACCGCGTTGGCGAAGCCCTCGTCGTCGTTGCTGGTGGTGACCCGGCGCGCGCATCGCTGCACCTGCGCGCCGGCGTTGCCCATCGCGATGCTGAGCCCCGAATGGGCGAACATGAGCACGTCGTTGGGCATGTCCCCGATCGTGGCGATCTGCTCGGCCCGAATGCGGTACCTGGACGCGAGGTACTGGGCCACCGTGCCCTTGTTGGCTCGGGGGTGGGTGATGTCCAGGTAGTAGGGCTGGGAGCGGGCGGCCGAGACGTGCTCCGCGAACCGCTGCTGCGCGGCGGAGGAGGCCGCCGCGACCGCATCGTGGTCGTCGCTCACGCCGACGATCTTGGCGATGTCCTCGGTGAGATCGTCGTAGCCTGTCACCAGGGTCGGCGGGAACCGCACGGTCCACGCTTCGCGGTCCACGTGCGGCCCGCTCAGGTCGCGGACGAACCAGTCGGCGCCGCGGTACAGCCAGACGCCCAGCCCGAACGACTCCAGCAGCGCGATCGCCGGGGCAACCACCTGGGGCGGGATGACATGCTGCTCGATCACGGACATGTCGGGGTTGACGAAGAGGCCGCCGTTGAACGCGGCGATCGGGGTGCTCAGCCGCAGCGGCTGGATCAGCATCGACATGCCTCGTGGCGGCCGGCCGCTGGTGACCGCGAACAGTATGCCGGCGGCGTGCAGCGCCTGTACTGCCTCGGCGGCACGGTCGGTGAGCACCTTGTCGCCGGTCACCAGGGTTCCGTCGACGTCGGCGAGCATCAGGCGAATGGGCGGTGTCATATGGCGTCCGCTTCCCCGATCGAGCCGGACATACCCGCGCGGTTGGCCGTGCGGCCTGGATCTGACGCTGCTGCTCTCACGCGCGCTACCCAGGTCCACGTGCTCGACACATCCCCGGGCGTCCGCCCGGCGCGGATGATGGAAGGAGACGTCCACTGGCTCACACGGGTGCGGTCAACCGGGGAGTACTGCCATGACCAAGGACATCACCTACCGCAGGATCTACGAGGAATCCTCGCCCGAGGACGGCAAGCGGGTGCTTGTCGATCGCGTCTGGCCGCGGGGGATGCGCAAGTCGGACGCGCATCTCGACGAGTGGCTGCGTGCCGTCGCCCCGTCCACCGAACTGCGCCGTTGGTACGGCCACAAACCCAGCCGCTTCGCCGAGTTCCGCAGCCGCTACTTCACCGAACTGCGCGAGCCCGCGCGGCGGCAGGCCGTGGACCATCTGCGAGACATCGCCGACCACGACAAGGTGACGCTGCTGACCGCCACCCACGATGTCGAACACAGCCAGGCCGCCGTCCTCACCGAGTGGCTGACCAGCGCCGGGACATCCGGGGCTTGACCGCTCGCCGCGTGGCCGTGGGGCGGGGCGCTCAGGCCTCCTCCAGCGCCTCACCCACCTCCCGAAGGCTGCGGCTGCGGACACTGGCCAGCAGATGCCCCCCGACGACCACCGCGGCGACCGGCCACTCCAGCAGGCCCGCCACCGCCAGCGCCCCGACCGTGGTGTAGAACGCCAGGTCCGGGGCGGGCGGCAGCTTCACTCGCCCGACGAACGGCACCGTGAGCCGCACGCGCTCCAGGTCGGCGACGAGCCGGCCGGCCACCGGGCACACGCCGTCGCGGGTACGGTCGGTGCTTCCCCGCGGTGAGCGGGACGTCATCGTCTGCACGGTGTCACTCCTCCGCCGTACTGGCCGGGCGCGCGAACTGGCACGCGCGGCATCCCTGCGGTGGCATGCTTTGCCTACCCGGAGCTGTGGTGGGAAAACCCACCCAGACGTGGTCGCGGCTGAGGGCGCATTTCACAGTATTCCTATAGATTGAGCATTAAAGTACGCGTCACGCACACAACAGGGGAGCAGTACATGGCCGGACTGATCGTCGTCGGCGCGGGTCCGCTGATCGGCACGTCCACCGCCCGCCGGTTCGCTGCCGACGGCCTGCCCGTCGCGCTCGTAGCCCGCTCGGAGCCGACCGTCCGCGCCGCCGTCGAGGCCGTGCGCGGCGCGGCGTCGGTGGCGGTGCATGGCTTCGTCGCCGACGTGACCGACGAGCCCGCGATCCGCGCGGCGCTGGACGAGGCCGTCGCCGCCATCGGCGTGCCGGAGGTGGTACTGTACAACGCCGCCCACGTCCGCTACGACGCGCTCGGCGAGCTCTCCGCCGCGCAGCTGCTGGACACCCTCGCCGTCAACGTCGTCGGCGGCGTCACGGTCGCCGGCCACCTCGCACCCGCAATGGTGGCGAGCGGCGGAGGGTCGCTGCTGTTCACCGGTGGCATGCCGGAGGCGAAGCCGGGCGCGGCGTCGCTGTCGCTGGGCAAGGCCGGGCTGCGGACCGTCGCCGAGCTGCTGCACGAGCAGTACGGGCCGCAGGGCCTGCACGTCGCAACCGTCACCGTCAGCGACGTCGTCGCCCCGGGCACGGCGTACGACCCCGACATCATCGCCGAGGAGTTCGCGGCGCTGCACCGCGAGCCCCGCGACTCATGGCGGCGCGAGATTCTGTTCCGGCGCGGCTGAACAAGGAAGGTGCCATGACTGAGGTACGGGGGAGTGTCGCGCCGGGCTTCGAGCCGGTGCGGGAGGAGTTCGCCGCGTTCCTGGCCGCCGAGCCGGAGGATCCCGGCGCCCAGCTCGCCGTCTACCGTGACGGCGAGCTCGTGGTCGACCTCTGGGGCGGCGACGAGGCCGCCGGGGACGCGCTGACCGGCGTCTTCTCGGTCACCAAGGGCGCCGCGCACCTCGTTGCCGCGGTGCTGGTCCAGGACGGCGTGTTCGACCTCGACGCCCAGGCCCGCAGCGTGCCGTTCCCGCTCACCGTGCGCGAACTGCTCGGCCACCGCGTCGGCCTGATCGGGGTCGACGGCGGGCTCACCATCGAGGAGGCGGCCGACGACCGGATCGTCGCCGCGCGGCTCGCCCAGCAGAAGCCGTTCTGGGAGCCCGGCACCGCCTACGGCTACCACGGCCTGGTCATTGGGGCGCTGCTGGACGCCGAGCTGCGGGCCGTCACCGGGCGTTCGGTGCAGCAGTGGTACACCGAGCGCCTCCGCGAACCCTACGGGCTGGAGCTGTGGATGGGCCTGCCCGAGGACCTGGAGCCGCGGTTCCGCCCGCTGCTGCCGGCGCTGCACCCGGCCCCGCCGGCCGATCCGGGTTCGCTGCTGGCCATCGCCTTCAACCTGGAGCAGTTCGACCTCCTCGACTTCGGCAACACCCGGCTCGTGCGCTCGCTCGGCCCGTCCTCGGCCGGCGGCGTCGGCAACGCCCGCGGCGCGGCCCGCATGTACGCGGCCGCCGTCGGCCCGCTCGACGGGCGGCCCGCGCTGCTGCGAGCGGACACCATCACCGAGTTCGCCACCCCGTATTCGCTCGGCACCGACCTCGTCACCGGGCAGGAGGACCACTTCGCGCTCGGCTTCGAGAACCTCCCGGCCGAGCACGCGTACCTCGGGCGGCGCACCATCGGCCACACCGGCGCGACCGGCTCGGTCGCCTGGGCCGACGCCGACGCGGGAGTCGCCTATGGATACGTGCGGCGCCGGTTCGGCTACCCGGGCCCGGAGAACCAGCGCCTGGGCGCGGCCGTCATCGCCGCCGCCCGGCGCTGACGCAGCCGCGTCACCGGCGGCGAGGCGGTCGGATTTTTACGCTCATCTCATGGATACTTGCAGTGCGTCGTCTTCATGCCGCTTGAGGCCTCCCGGACCGCAGAAGGGTTTCACCATGACCGATGAGCAGTCCACCCTCGACATCGCGGGCCGGCTCGCCGAGATCGGCACCGTGCACGCCTGGCTGCGCTCGGCGATCGCCGGCCTGGACGAAGACGGCGTCCGCGCGCCGAGCGGACTGCCCGGCTGGAGCCGCGCCCACGTTCTGGTCCACCTCGGCGACCTGTCGCGGGCGTTCGCGCGGCAGGCCCGCTACGCCCAGCGCGGCGAGACGATCGAGGTGTACGACGGTGGCCGGCCCACCCGCGACAAGTCGATCGAGGAGAACCACAGCCGCGACGCCGAGTGGCTGCGCAACCACGCCATCACCGGCCTGGACGACCTCGAGGACGCCTGGTCCGCCCTCGGATCCGCGGACTGGGACCGGCCGTGCGCCTACCGCGACTCGCCGCTCATCGCCACCCAGTTCGCCTGGTGGCGGGAGTCGGCGCTGCACGGCGTGGACCTCGCCCTCGACAACACCAGCGAGCAGTGGAGCCCGGCGCTGTCCGCCCACGTCGTGACCTACCTGCAGACCCGCCTCGGGCCCGAGCCGGGCGTCGGGCTGGTGGCCACGGACGCGGGGCTGGCCTTGAACCCCGGCGCCGACGTCGTCGTCACCGCGCCGCTGACCGCGCTCGCCGCCTGGATCTCCGGCCGGCCCGCCGCGGTCACGCCGTCCGTCACCCCGCCCGGCGAGCTGCCGGCGCTGCACGCCTGGCCGTGATCCACCACCGTCGAAGGTTCACAGTCCTGCTTGACGGACCGCCGACCGAGCTGACCCGGAGGCTGTCCCACCTGCCGGCGCCGCGCGAGAACTCCGCCAGTCGGCGTCGCCATGGGCCTCGCCCGTCCTGACCTCGCTCAACCTCATCTACGACGTGCACATCCCGCTCATCGTCAGCTGCTGGCCTCTGGACGGGCCCGTCGGCACCGGGATCTCCGCGGCGGACACGGAGGCGTTCTGTGAGCGGTTCGCGACGCCGGCGCCGCGACCGCGGCCGTGCTGGTCGCGGCGGTCGTCCACGCCGCCTGGAACGCCGTCACTGACAGCATCGATGACGAACTGGCCGGGCTGACCCTGGCCGGTGCCGGGCGGGTGGCCTGCGGCCTGGTCGTGGTGGCCGCCGCGGCGCCGCCCGACCCGGCGTCCTGGCCGTGACTGGCCGGCTCGGCACCGCCGCACGGTGCCGATCGTGGTGACACTCGTGGCGATGACCGCGCTGGGGGAGCGGCTGAGACCGGCGGCGCTGGCCGGCGTCGCGGTCACGATGGCGGGGCCGCTCGGGCTCGCGCTGTGGGGCTACCGCGCGCCTCTCCGTCGTGGCCCGGGATCGCGGCGAGGCTCGGCGAAAAATTTTTGGTGATCGCGGGCAACCTATCGGCCGGCGCTTCCGTTTAGGAGCCGACTCTCGTGCGTGCCGTGGTTCGCCCGCGCGAGACAGGCCAGGTACCAACCTCTTCTCAACACAACCGGAGACGTCTTGTTGCATGCACGCAGACGGAACCTGCGGCTCATCGTGCCCCTCGCGCTCCTCACCGCCCTGCTGACGGCGATCGGCGGCGTATACATGTTCCAGCACCGTGGCGGCGCGCACACGGCCCTCGAAGCCGCGCCGGTCGATCTCGCGGTGCCGGATCTGCCCCAGTCGCAGCTCGGCCAATGGTGCACCGACCGGCAGGCGATGGGCACGGAGGGCCTGTCGCAACACGCGCGGGAATGGCTGGCCGACTGCGCCGGCCTCTTCGGCGAAGCATCCACCCCGCCTTCGGCGGGATCGCCGAGCGCGAAATCACCGGCGGCATCATCGCCGCCCCCCGTACGGTCGCAGCCGCCTTCGCCGAACGCGACGACACCGCAGGCGCCCCCGAGCCGCACCGGTGGACCGGCACAACTCGGCTGCATGTCCAAGCCGTCCAAGTGCGGCTGGCCGGACGAGACCAACACCGGTGTACCCGCCGGGACCTCCCTGAGGACGCACAACGGGGACTACACCATCAGCCAGGCGGGCACCTACACCGGGCTGGACGTGACCGGGTGCCTCATCATCGACGCCGACAACGTGATCGTGACGCGGTCACGCATCGGCTCGGGTAAGAACTGCGGATGGTACGTAGTGCGGTCGATGAACCGTCGCGGCGCGGTGCTCGAGGACGTGGAGATCATCCTCACCGGCTATGACACCAAGGGCATCGCCTTCGACGGCTACACCGCCCGCCGGGTGTGGTTCCACGGTGGCTCGGACTGTGCCCACGCGGGGGGCAACGTCACCATCGTGGACTCGTTCTGTGACGTCGCCGCCGGCGGTCCGGCCGATGGGCCGCACTACGACGGGTTCCAGTCCGACGGCGGACACGACATCACCATCAAGCACAACACCATCCGGGTGCCGTACGGTCAGACCTCCGCCATCCTCATGTCGACCAACACGGCACCGATCCGTGACGTGTCCATCGTGGACAATTTGGTGGCGGGCGGCGGCTACACCATCTACTGCGGTACCACCAGTGGCGGCCCTGTGGGCGGCCGGCTGGCCTTCTCGGGTAACCGGGTAGCCCGCACCTACTTCGCCAAGGGCGGCTACTGGGGGCCGGCGACCTCATGCCCTGGCGGCGGTGCGGTGTGGGACGACACCGGCGCCGCGATCGGCTAGCCAGCACCGTTCGGCCCACCATCGTCGCGAGCCGGCCCGACCGCGATTGTGGTCGGGCCGGACGCATGGGTCTAAGTCGTATATCATTTCGTGCCGTCCACCGGGCGCGGGTGCGGGAGGTCCATGGGTGTCCGACGACGAGGTGCGCCAGTTCCAGGAGTACGCCGCCGCCCGGTTGGTGCCGCTCCGTAGGCTCGCATACATGATGTGCGGCAACTGGCATCTTGCCGAAGACATCACCTCGACGGTGCTGACCAAACTGTTCGAGACGTGGCGCAAGTCGCGGTTGGTCGAGAACCTGGACGCGTACGTGCGCCGGATGCTCGTCCGGGCGGTGATCGACGAGACGCGGCGGCCGTGGCGTCGCGAACGGCCGGCGCAGTATCCGCTCGACACCGTAGGCCATGCACCGGACGAAGGCGTCGTCGACCGGATGGTGCTGCGCGAGGCCCTCGCCCGGATGCCGGCGCGGCGCCGTGCGGTGCTGGTACTGCGCTTTGTCGAAGAACTCAGCGTGGAAGAGACCGCCGCGGCCATGGGGTGCAGCACGGGCACGGTGAAGAGCCAGACCGCGCGGGGCCTTGCCACCATGCGCGAGTTGTTGTCGGCCGAGCACGCCACGCGAGGAAGGAGCCCAGGGTGAACCCACGTATCGAACGTGCGCTGTCCGATGTGGCGTCCGACCTGTTCGCCGACGAACCGCCGATCCAGACGACAGTCGGTGACATCGTCGCTCACGGACTGCGCCGCCGCCGGGCCCGCCGTCGTCGCCGTGTCGTCGCCGCCTCCGTTGCCGCCGCCGTGTCGGTTCTCGCCGTCACCGCGGCGACGATGTTCGCCTTGCGCCCGGCCCGCGAGCCCATGCCGAGCGGTGCGGACCCGACGCCGCCGGTGCCCTCGGCGTCCGCCGCGCCGTCGCCCGCTGGACCGGCGACCGCCGCCGCTCCACCGGCGGGTGTCGCTACCCCGTCCGGCGCCGGCTCGACGAGCCGTACCGGGTTCCGGGTCGGCACCATGACGTTCCCGGAGAGGCCCGGCCTGACCGTTGCGAAGGAGTCGCTGACCCCGTACGCCGGCCCGGCCGTGGTCACCGGCTCCTACCAGCAGTCCAACTGCGTGGTGACCCGGCAGATCCGGGTCGAGGCGACCGGGCGGCTGTCACTGACGAACTGCTGGATCCGGGTGAACGTCGGCGACGACGGAACCGGGATGATCGGCAAGGGCGGTCAGATCGAACTCAACCACGTCCTCGTCGACGGGTCCGGCACTACCGGCGAAACCCTGCCGGTCATCATCGCCGGCACCGGCAAGATAACGTTCAGTGAGTTCACCGGCACCACTCAGAACATCTCGGTGCGAGGATCGGCCCAGATCGAGTGGAACCACATCCACACGCCGAAGGTCAGCACCTCGGGCCGGGACACCCGTTCCTTTGGCCTGAGCGTCCTCTCCGGCGGCCCGGTCACGATCGCGCACAACTGGATCGACATGACCGGCGCCGAAGGGCTCGGCACCGTCCTGAATGTCGTCAGCGACTTCGGCCCGATCGACCAGGTTCGTATCGCCGACAACACGTTCAGGCCCGGCGGATCGTACGCCCTCTACGTGCGTACCGACGGTTACTGCCGGTGCGGCGGCGTACGCAACGTCCAGGTGACCGGCAACCGCTGGTACGGCGACGCGGATCACCGATGGGGTGGCATCTACGGCGCGTTCTCCGTCAACGATCCGGCCAGCGTCACCGCCTGGTCGGGCAACACGCTGACCAGGGCGGGCGGGGGCCAGCCGGTACCACTGCCCGGCGACAACCCGCAACCATGAGGTGCCCCGGCGGCCTGCCGGTGCGGCGGAGGAGGCAGGGTAGGCTCTAGCGCAACTCCTCAGACAAGCAGAGAAGTGGAGGATCGCGCATGGCACAGGTCAGGCGGATGCCGCTCGCGGATCAGGCCGCGGAGCTCCTGCTGGAGCGCATCAGATCGGGCGAGTGGCAGCTCGGCGGGAAGCTCCCCGGTGAGACCACGCTGGCGCCGCAGCTCGGGGTCGGCCGCTCGACCGTCCGTGAGGCGATCCGTCAGCTCGCGGGGCGCGGTGTGCTCGCCTCCCGCCAGGGCGCCGGCGTATTCGTCGCCTCGCTCGACGTCGCCGAAGACTGGGACGCGGTGCTGCGCCGTGCCGGCATCCTGTCCGTCATCGAGGCCCGCATCGCGATCGAGACGGAGGCCGCCGCCCTCGCCGCGCATCGCCGCACACCCGCGGACCTGCGGGCCATTCGCCGAGCCCTCGCCGCCCGCGAAGCGCGACGGTCGGACATCGAGGACCACGTCGACGCGGACATGAGCTTCCACCGCAGCGTCGTCGCGGCCGCCCACAACCCGATCCTCACGGAGCTGTTCGACGGCTTCACCCCGCGGCTGCGGCAGGCGATGGTCGAGATGCTCCGCATCCGCGCCGAGTTCGGAAGCGACGCCGACCACGATGCTCACGCCCGCCTGGCCGACGCCATCGCCGGCCGCGACGCGGTCGCCGCCGCCGACCGGAGCCGGGCACACCTGCTGTCGTTGACGGAGGGGCTCGCGTGACCAGCAGCGTTCTCGAACTGCGCGATGTGACGTTTCGCCGGGAGGGCACGCACATCCTCCACGGCATCGACCTGACCGTGCGAGCGGGAGAGCATTGGGCGCTCCTCGGGCCGAACGGCGCCGGCAAGAGCACCGTCCTCGGCTTCTGCGGCGCGCTGACCCATCCGACCTCCGGCACGGTCGACGTGCTGGGACGCCGGCTCGGGCGCGTCGAACTGCAAGCGCTGCGCCGCGACATCGGGCACGTCAACCCGCGCCACCCGCTGCGCTCGCCCCTCACCGTCACGGAAGTCGTCCTCACCGGCATCACCGGCACCATCGAGACGCCCATGCGCTGGGTGCCGACGGCCGAGCAGGTCCGGAAAGCAAGGTCCCTGATTGCCGGCGTCGGGCTCTCCTCGCGCAGCGACGCGATCTGGCCCACCCTGTCACAGGGCGAACGCGGCCGGACGCTCATCGCCCGCGCGCTGGCCGCCGACCCCCGGCTGCTGCTCCTTGACGAACCCACGACCGGACTGGATGTCGCGGCCCGCGAACAGCTCCTGGAAACCGTCGACGCGCTCGCCCACACGGCGCCCGACCTGGCCTCGATCCTCGTCACCCACCATCTCGAGGAGCTCCCCGAGTCCACGACCCACGCCCTGGTCCTCTCCCACGGCAAGGCCATCCGTGCGGGGCGGGTCGAGGATGTCGTGACGACCGAAACCATCACCCGTGCCTTCGAGTACCCGATCGCGGTCACCCGCGAGCACGGCCGATGGAGCGCCCGCGCCGTGCGAGACCCCCACGCCGCGACACCAACGCCGTCCCTCGCGGCGCGGTAGCGCAACCCGCCTTGCACCGCGAGCCAGGATGGCGGGTCTGATGGTGCAACCGTGGTTACACTTGGTGGGTGGCTGGTGATCGAGGGGCCGGGTCGTGGGTGATGTTGTGTTATCGGCTGCCCCGGGAGCCGTCCACGCCGCGGATCACGGTGTGGCGCAAGCTCAAACGGCTCGGGGTGGCGCAGCTGGCGGACGGGCTCGTCACGCTGCCCGCCGACGCCCGCACCCGCGAGCAGGTGGAGTGGATCGCCGACGAGATCGTCGAGGCCGGGGGTGAGGCGTCGATCTGGCTGGCGCAGCCCACCTCCGTCACGCAGGAGCGCGACCTCGCGGCGCGGATGGCCGCCGCCCGAGCCGCCGAGTACGACACGGTGATCGCCGAGGCCGGCACCGCGTCGGCCGCGGGGGCGCGGGAGGCCCAGCGGACCGGCGAACGGCTGCGCGGCGAGCTGCGCCGCATCGGCCGCCGCGACTACTTCCCGCCACCGCAGCGGGATACCGCACACGCCGCCGTTCAGGCACTGCTGGCTGCCGCCACGGCACAGGACCCGGGCATGGACACGGACACGGACACGGATGTGCAGGAGGTGCCGTCATGAGGTGGGCCACCCGTGCCGGGATTCACATCGACCGGGCCGCCTGCGCCTGGCTGATCCGCCGGTTCCTGGATTCGGACGCCGAGTTCGTCTTTGTCACCGACCCTGCTGACGTGCCTGCGGATGCGACCGGGTTCGACATGCGCGGGGCGGACCTGTCCCACCACGCCGGCCCGGACGGGGCGACCGACTGCAGCTTCGAGACGATTCTGCGCCGCCACGACCTGACCGACCCGGTGCTGTGGCGCATCGGGCAGATGGTGCATGAGGCCGATCTGGACGACGAGCGCTACGACGCCCCCGAAGCCCCCGGGTTGGACGTGGTGCTGCGCGGGCTGTCCATGGTCTGCGACGACGAGCGGATGCTGGAGCTGACCGGACCGATCTTCGACGGCTTGTACGAGTACCAGCGTCGCGCCCTGCTGCTGGGCCGGGAGCCGGCATGAGCAACCGCGACCCACCGACCTCTGCCGGACCGCCGGAGCCGAAGACGGTAGGTGCCCGGACCGTCAGGCCTGACGTGCGGACCGTGCGGCTGCCGACGTTCCTGGGCTACTTCCTCGGCCTGGGTACATGGGGGTTCGGCGGGCCGATCGCCAGCGTCGGCTACATGCAACGCGACCTGGTCGAGCGGCGGGCCTGGCTCTCGCGGCAGGACTTCCTCGACGGCGTCGCCCTGGGCCAGACCATGCCCGGCCCGCTCGCTGCGCAGGTGGTGATGTGGCTGGGGTACCTTCGCGCCGGCACCATCGGCGCGCTGGCCACCGCGGCGGCGTTCATCGCCCCGTCGTTCGCGCTCGTGTTCGCCGTGGCTGTCGTCTACGCCCACTACCAGGGCCTGCCTGTGGTGCAGGCGCTGTTCCACGGTATCGCCCCCGCCGTGATGGCCATCATCGCGGTGGCCGCCTACAAGCTGGCCCGGCTGACCAACCACCGCGACCCGCGACTGTGGGCGATCAGCGCGGTCCTCGCGATGGTCACCGCGCTGACCGGCGCGGAGATCGCGCTGCTGTTCATCGCCGCCGGGCTGGTCATGATCCTGCTCGACGCCCCGCCCCGCTGGCTGCGTCACCCCAACCACCCGGCCGCCGTTGTCGCGGTGCCCGGCCTCGGGCCCTTGGCCGGCAAGACATTGGCCGGCAAGGCCCTGGCCGTCGCGGCCGGCGGCGGCACCCTCCTGGCGTTGGGCTGGTTCTTCCTCAAGGCCGGCGCGTTCATCTTCGGCAGCGGCCTGGCCATCGTGCCGTTCCTCCGCGAAGGCGTGGTCCACCAGCACCACTGGCTGACCGACGGGCAGTTCCTCGACGCCGTCGCGATGGGCCTGATCACCCCGGGACCGGTCGTCATCACCGCCACGTTCATCGGCTACCTCGTCGCCGGCTGGCAAGGCGCGATCATCGCCACCGTAGCGATCTTCACCCCGATCTTCCTCGGCGTGGTCGTGCCCGGCCGGTGGTTCATCCGCCACCGCGACAACCCGCAGATCCAAGCCTTCGTCAAAGGCGCCACCGCCGCCGCGGCCGGCGCGATCGCCGGCGCCGTCGTGGTGCTGTCTCAGCAGACCATCACCGACTGGCCCGCCGCAGCCATCGCGGTGGTCACACTCGGGCTGCTGCTCACCTGGAAGATCAAGGAACCGATCCTGGTCGGGCTCAGCGCCGTCGCCGGCCTCGCCCTGCACTGGCCCTGGTGAGCACATGGAACTCGGTGGAACCTGACCCGCCCAGTCATCGCTGCCTCGCACACCGCGGCGTTGCACGCGACGCATCGCCGTCGGCGCCGGGTGAAGTCGTGTCGAAGGTGCGGGCCGTGCCGCGCACCGCGACGCCGACCAGCTGGCCGACGCTCAGTGCGCCGGCTCCGCTGTTGACGCGGGCGGTGACCTCGGTACCATCGGCCAGCCGCAACGCCACCAAGGCGTCGTGGCCGTGGAAGTCGTGGCGGACGACCGTCGCCACGACGCCGTATCCCTCGGTGCGCAGGTCGATCTGCTCGGGCCGGACGAGCACGGTCGTGTTGCGTTGGACCAGGTCCGGAGCTGGGTCTCGCAGCGGCAGCCGGCCGAGCGCGGTCTCGACCGCCGCGCCGTGGGTGGTGCCGGGCAGCAGCACGGCCTCGCCGACGAAGCCCGCGACCCAGGGGCTGGCCGGCTCCTGGTACACGGCGGTGGGCGGTCCGGATTGTTCGATGCGGCCGCCGTTCATGACCGCGACCTGGTCGGCGATCGACAGGGCTTCGCCCTGGTCGTGGGTGACCAGGACGGCGGTCGCCCCGTCGGCCAGCAGGGCCTGCCGGACGTCGCGGCGCAGTTCGGTGCGCAGCGCGGCGTCCAGCGCGCTGAACGGCTCGTCGAGCAGCACGAGCGGCGGGCGCGGGGCGAGGGCGCGGGCGACGGCGACCCGTTGTTGCTGGCCGCCGGAGAGCTGGTGCGGCATGCGAGCGCCGTACCCGTCCAGGCCCACGAGCGCGAGGACCTCTTCAATCCTGCCTGAGCCGCGCTCGGCACGGTTGAGGCCGTAGCCGACGTTGCCCGCGACGGACAGGTGCGGGAACAGCGCACCCTCCTGCGGCACGACGGCGACCCGGCGCCGGTGCGCGGGGACACCGGTGACCCGGCGACCGGCCAGTGTGATCGCCCCGCCGTCGACGCGTTCGAACCCGGCGACGCAGCGCAGCAGCGTGGTCTTGCCGCAGCCGGAGGGGCCGAGCACCGCCGTGAGGGTGCCGGCGGGCACGTCGAGGTCGACGCCGTCCAATGCCGGCACCCTGCCGTACAGCTTGCGCAGACCGCTGACGTTCAGCATCAGGTCGCCAGTCCGGTGCGGGTGGCGAGCAGCCAGGTGGGGACGGCCGCGACGGCGACGAGCAGCGCGGCATACGGTGCCGCGGCCGCGTACGCGGCGGCGGAGGTGTGCGTCCACAGTTCGGTGGCGAGGGTGTCCATGCCGGTCGGCCGCAGCAGCAGGGTGGCGGGCAGCTCCTTGACGCAGGTGAGGAACACCAGCGCGGCGCCGGCGCCGATCCCGGGCAGGGTCAGCGGCAGGGTGACGGTGCGCAGCACGGTGAACGGGCCGCGCCCGAGCGAGCGGGCGGCCTCCTCCAGCGACGGCGGGCTCTGCACGGCGGCACCGGCCACCGCGCCGACCGCGAGCGGCAGGAACAGCGCGGCGTACGCGAGGGCGAGCAGCCACACGGTCTGGTAGAGCGAGTACGCCACGTTGATGCCGAAGAACACGAGCGAGAGCCCGATGACCACGCCGGGCAGGGCATGCGTGGCGTACGTCAGCCGGTCCAGCAGGGTCGCGAGGGGCCCGGGCGCCCGGGCGGTGAGCAGCCCGACCGGCAGTGCGAGCAGCATCGTGAGCGCGGCGCCGGCCAGCGAGACGAGCAGCGAGTTGCCGGCCGCGGCCGCGACCTCGCTCCACGGGCCGGGTCGCGAGACGCCGACGGCGAGCCAGCGTGCGAGGCTGGCCGCCGGGACGCCGAGGGCCAGGACGGCGACGCCACAGAGAGCGAGCACCGCGGGCCAGCGCGCCGCGCGCAGGCGCAGCCGCGTCGGCGGCCGGCCCGGGCCGCCGGATCTCGCGTATCGGGCACCTCGTGCCCTGGTGGCCAGCTCGCCGGCGATGAGCAGCGCGGTGATCACCACCAGGACGTTGGACAGCACGAGCGCGCCGGTGCGGTCGAAGCCGAGGTTGAACGCGGTGAAGATGGCCCGGGTGAAGGTGTCGAGCCGCACGATCGACACCGCGCCGAAGTCGGAGAGCACGTACAGCGCGACCAGCAGCCCGCCGGCCGTGACGGCGGGGCGGACCTGGTGCAGTGTGACGGAGGTGAAGGTGCGCCACGGGCCGCGACCGAGTGAACGGGCCACCTCCTCCTGCGCCGGGTCCGCGCCGGCGAGCGCCGCCGTCACGGGCAGCAGGACGTAGGGGTACGAGCAGAGCGTGAGCACCAGCGCGGCGGGCCAGAACCCCTCGAACCCGTCCACAGTGGACACCCAGGCGAAGCCGGCGACGTAGGTGGGCACGGCGAGCGGCAGGGCGGCGATGACGCCGAACGCCCCGCGGCCGGGCAGGTCGGTGCGGACGAGCAGGAAGGCCACGCCGACGCCGACGACCACGCACGCCGTGGTCACCACGGCGGCCAGCGCGAGGCTGCGCCCGGCGAGCACGGCGACCCGCGAGGTGAACACCTCGTCGGCGATGCGCGACCAGCCCGCCTCGCCGGTGCGCACGGCGAGGTACACCAGCGGCAGCAGGGCCACGCCGACCGCCGCCGTCGAGGCGGCGAGCAGCATGGGCCGTCGCGTGCTCAGGCGAGCCCCACTGCTTTGATCAGCGCGATGGTCGCGTCGAGGGTGTCGAGGTCGTTGAGGTCGATGCGCGGCGCCGGAAGCGTGCCCAGCGCGGGCAGTCCGGCCGGCGCGGACACCCCGGCGACCAGCGGGTACTCGAACGTCTGCTCGGCGAAGTACGTCTGACCCTCGGTGCCGAGCAGGTAGTCCACGAACGCCCTGGTGTCCGGGTCGGTGGCGGAGCGCTTCAGCACGCCGACGCCGGCCACGTTGACCAGCGCCCCGACGTCGCCGTCCGGGAAGAAGTGCAGCTGGGCCTTGAGCTTGTCCGGCGTGGTGCCCTGCTCCTTGGCGACCTCGTACACGTAGTAGTGGTTGACCAGGCCGGCCGCGAGTTTGCCCGCGTTGACGTCGGCCACGATCTGGACGTTGCCGTCGCGGGTCTCCGGCTCGTTGGCCTTCAACTGGGTGAGGAGCTCCTTGGCCTTCGCGTCGCCGTGCTGGACCCGCAGCGCGGTGACGAACGCCTGGAACGAACCGTTGGTGGGGGCCACCCCGATCTTGCCCTTCCAGGCCGGGCCGGTGAGCTCGAAGACCGACTTGGGCAGCTCGGCGGCCGGCACGAGGTCGGTGTTGTAGACGAGCACCCGCGAACGCCCGGTGACCCCGACCCACAGCTCGCTGCGGGACCGGTACACCTCCGGCACCTTGCTCAGCACCTCGGCGGGCAGCGCCGCGAGGTTTCCGCCCTTGGCCACCGCGCCGAGCGCGCCGGCGTCCTGGGAGAAGAACACGTCGGCCGGGCTGCGCCCGCCCTCCTCCGCCAGCTGGGCGGCCATCTGCGCCGAGGTGCCGTAGCGGACCTGCACGGTGATCCCGGACTGCCGCTGGAACTTCTCCAGCAGTGGCTTGACGAGCGTCTCGCTTCGGCCGCTGTACACCGTGATCTTCTTGTCGCCGGCGACGTTCGCGGCCTTCTCCGCGCCGCCGCACGCGGACAGCCCGACCACAACGGCGACGGCAAGACACCCAGACACGGCACGGCGCAAATTCATAGGAAAGGCTTACCTTACCGGACACTGTAACGCAAGACTGTATAGTCAGGATAGCCTTACATAAGCTCTGGCCATGCACGTGCCCCTCGACACCAAGACCGTCTCGTTCGCCAGCCGGCTCGCGGTCCACGGCGACCGGACGGCGGTCATCACCGCCGACGGTCAGCTGTCGTACTCCGCGCTGGCACAGCAGGTGGCGATGACGGCCCGGCGGCTCGGCGGGCAGCGGCGACTCGTGCTCCTGGCCTGCACCAACAGCCTCGACTCGCTGGTGATCTATCTCGCCGCGCTGGCGTCCGGCCATCCGCTCCTGCTGGTCCCCGCCGGGCACGCCGATTCGCTCATCGACGCCTACGAGCCCGATGTGATCGCGCGCGACTCCGGGGATCTTGAGATCCGGCGCACCGTGTCGGCCCATGACCTGCACCCCGACCTCGCCCTGCTGCTGAGCACGTCCGGCTCGACCGGCTCGCCGAAGCTGGTGCGGCTCTCGCACGAGAACCTCCAGGCCAACGCCGAGTCGATCGCCGAGTACCTCGGCATCCGCGCGTCCGACCGGGCACCCACGACGTTGCCGATGCACTACTGCTACGGCCTCTCGGTCGTCAACAGTCACCTGCTGCGCGGTGCCGGCCTGATCCTGACCGACCGGTCCGTCACCGACGCCGGCTTCTGGGAGCTGTTCCGCGCCGGCCGCGGCACGAGCCTCGCCGGGGTCCCGTACACCTTCGACCTGCTCGACCGGGTCGGCTTCGCCGACATGAGCCTGCCGGACCTGAGATGCGTGACACAGGCCGGCGGCCGGCTCGCGCCCGAACGCGTCGCCCGCTACGCGGCCATGGGCCGGCGGCACGGCTGGGAGTTCTTCGTCATGTACGGGCAGACCGAAGCCACGGCGAGGATGGCGTACCTGCCACCCGACCTGGCCGAAGCCCACCCGCAGGCGATCGGGGTGCCGATCCCGGGTGGGACGTTCCGGCTCGACCCGCTCCCGGACCGGCCCGGCGGCGACACCGGTGAGCTTGTCTACGCCGGCCCGAACGTCATGCTCGGCTACGCCGACGGCCCTGCCGACCTCGCCCTCGGGCGCACCGTCGACGAGCTGCGCACCGGCGACATCGCCCGGTGCACGACCAGCGGACTGTACGAGATCGTCGGGCGGCGCGGCAGGTTCGTCAAGATCTTCGGTCTGCGCATCGACCCGCAACGCGTCGAGGACCTGCTCGCCCGGGACGGCATAGCCGCGCTCTGCACGGGCGACGACAGCGAGCTCGTCGTTGCCACGACCGCCGCCGAGGCCAGGGTCCGGCGGCTCGTCGCACGCCACTGCGGGCTTCCGGCGCGAGTCGTGCGCGTCCACCGTCTCGCCGAACTGCCGATGCTCGCCAACGGCAAGCCCGACTACCAGACCGTGGGGAAACTCGGCAGGGCCCAGCCGGCGCCCGCGCCGATCGACCTGTGCCGGCTCTACGCCGAGATCCTCGACCACCCCGGCGTGACACCGGACGACAGCTTCGTGCGGCTCGGCGGCAACTCACTGTCGTACGTCGAGATGTCGATCCGGCTCGAACAGGCGCTCGGCACCCTGCCCGCCAACTGGCACACCCGGCCGATCCGCGAGCTGACCCCCGACCTGACCGGGCCGGCCCCGCAACCCGCCTCCCGGTGGCGCACGCTCGACACGACCGTCGCACTGCGGGCCATCGCGATCGTCCTCATCGTCGGCTCACACATCCCCGTGTTCATGATCAAGGGCGGCGCTCACCTGCTGCTCGCAGTGGCCGGCTACAACTTCGCCCGATTCACCCTCACCTCCGCGGCACGGCGACTGCGCACCCGGCACCTCGGCGGCGGCATCGCCCGCATCGCCGTGCCAAGCATGGTGTGGATCGCGCTCGCCGTGCTCGTCACCGCCGACTACGCGCTCGCGAACATCGCCCTGCTCAGCAGCATCGTCGGGGTGCGGCCCGGAAGCGACGACTGGCACTTCTGGTTCATCGAGGCCATCGTGTACATCCTGCTGGCGACGCTCGCGCTGCTGAGCGTTCCGGCCGTCGACCGGGCCGAACGGCGCTTCCCGTTCGCAATGCCCATGGTGATCATGGCGGCCGGCCTCGTCACCCGCTACGACCTGCCGAACCTGGCGGCTCACGGCAAAGTCCCATCGGCGCTCGTCGTGTTCTGGCTCTTCGCCCTCGGCTGGGCCGCCGCCAAAGCCACGACCACGCCGCAGCGCCTCCTCGTGACCGCCGCCGCCCTCGCGACCGTGCCCGGCTTCTTCGGCGAACCGTGGCGCGAGGCGCTCATCGCCGCCGGGCTCGTCCTGCTGATCTGGGTGCCGACGGTGCCCAGCCTGGCCTCGATCAACCGGGTGGCCGGGGTCCTGGCCAGCAGTTCGCTGTACATCTATCTCACGCACTGGCAGGTGTACCCCCGCATCGACGACGTATCGCGCCATCTCGCACTCGCCGCGTCGCTCGCCGTCGGCATCGCCTTCGCGGCGATCTCCGCCCGGGCGGAGCGGCAACTCGCCGCCCTCGGCCGACGTCTCGCCCGGCGCTACCGAGGGGCTGGGGGCTGAGTCGTCGTCGGTGCGTGGTTAGCTGGGCGGCGTTCGCGGACGGAGTTCGGTTCCGCGCGTGACGCGGAGAGGAACACCGGCTTCCGTGATCCATTTCGTATTGCTCATCGTCTGCGCTGCGGTGATCTACCTGGCGTGTGAGTGGTTCGTCAATGCCGTCGAGTGGCTCGGGCAACGGCTGAAGGTCGGACCCCTTGCCGTGGGTACGATCCTGGCCGCATTCGGTACGGCGCTGCCCGAAAGCGTCGTCACGTTCGTGGCCGTCGTGTTCGGGACCAGCGACGCGCAGAAGGACATCGGTGTCGGCGCCGCGATGGGCGGCCCCCTCGCGCTGGCCACCGTCGCGTATGGCGTGACCGGCTGGATGATGCTGGCGCGTCGCCGCCGCCTGCGTGCCAACGCCGCTGTTCCGGCGCGCGTCGGCGGGCCTGAGGCGGCTACCGTGCGGCCGGAGGACGAGGTCGGTGACCTTGGCAAGCTCGCCCGGGACCAGCGCTGGTTCCTGGCGATCTTCGTCGTCAAGGTGGCGCTCGGTCTGGTTGCCTTCGCGATCAAGCCGTGGCTGGGTCTGCTGTTCTTCGCCGCCTACGCCGTGTACTTCTGGCGGGAGATCCGTGGCGGCGGCGAGCACGGCGACGGCGCGGATCTCGCACCCCTGCTGCTGCAGCGCCGCCGTGCCGTCCCGGCGACCTGGGCAGTGATCATCCAGACCCTGGTGACCCTCGCGGTCATCTTCGCCGCCTCGCAGCTGTTCGTGCATCAGCTCGACACCATCGGGCCGATGCTCGGGCTGCCGGCCGCCGTCACCGCGCTGCTGCTGTCCCCGATCGCCACCGAACTGCCAGAGATCATGAACGCCGTCATCTGGGTCCGGCAGGGCAAGACGTCCCTGGCGTTGGCCAACATCTCCGGCGCGATGATGATTCAGGCCACCGTGCCGAGCGGTCTGGGTCTGCTGTTCACCCCGTGGCGGTTCGACACCGCACTGCTGATCTCCGGGATCGCGACCATGATCGCGATTGTCTACCTGCTGGCGTTGCTTCGGGCCGGGAAGTTCAACGCCAAGACCCTCTCCGTCGCCGGCGTGTTCTACCTCGCCTTCGCCGCCAGCCTCATCCCAGTCCTCGCCTGACAGCGCGTTCGCGCCGACGGCCGATGCGGCTGTGCCGCCTGTCGTGTCACGGTCCACCGAATGACCAGCCGGCCGCCGCATCGTGCCGGGCCTGGCGGTCCACGGGTAGCTTCACGTTGAGGGACGTACCGCGCCCGGCGGGGCTGGTCAGCGACAGCGTGCCGCCGAGCGCCTCGACGCGGTCGCGCACGCTGGCCAGCCCGGTGCCCTGACGCGGATCCGCGCCACCGGCGCCGTTGTCGCGGACGGTCACGCTGAGGACCTCGCCCAGCGCCGGTCCCTCCATCGCCGGTTCGTCGGCGACGATGTCGACCTCCACGTCGATCGCCGACGCGTCGGCGTGCGTGGCCGAGTTGGCGAGCGCCTCCGAGACCACGTGGTAGGCGGCGACCTCGACGTAACCGGGCAGGCGCTGCTTCGGCCCGCAGCGGACCGCCACCGGGACCGGGCAGCGGCGGGCGAGCGCCTTGATCGCGGAGCCCAGCCCGCCCTGGGAGAGGATCGCCGGATGTATGCCGCGGACGATCCGCTGGAGGTTCTGGAAGGTGTCGGACAGCCCCCCGGCGGTGTCCGACAGCCGGGTCCGCAGCTCCCCGAGCTCCTGGGGGACCAGCGCCTCGGCGGCACGCAACTCGAGCCCGAGCGAGATGAGCCGCTGCTGCACGGTGTCGTGCAGGTCGCGTTCGATGCCGCGGCGGGCCTCATCCGCGGCGAAGACGAGCCGGGCGCGTGACGCGGCGAGCTCCGCGCGGCTCTCGGTGTTGGCGATCGCGGTCGCGACGAGCTCGGTGAACTGGGCGAGCTCGTGCTCGGTGTCGGGGGGCGGCGACACGGGCCGGCCCCACAGGGCGACGAGGACACCCCAGACCCGGCCGTCGACGATGATCGGCGCGCCGACGGAAGCCTGGATGCCCTCGGCGCGGGCGAGGTCGGCGAGCGGGCCGGTGCGGCCCTCGAACGAATCCATGCGGGCCGGACGGCAGTCGCGCAGCACCAGCCCGGAGACGCCGCCGGAGGGGTCGATTCGCCTGCCCAGCAGCGACTCGGCTCCTGGCCTCTTGCGGTGCTCGGCGACAACGGTCACCGTGCCGGCACCCTCCCGGCGCAACATCCGCGCGACGTCCGCATCGAACAGCTCGGCCGTCTCGGCGGCGACCACGGCGGCGAGCTCGGCGGGGGCGACGCCGCGGGCCACGAGCTCCGCGACCCGCCGCAGCGCCGCCTGCTGCGTCAGCAATGCCTGCAGTCCGGCCCGGCTCGCCTGCAGCGAACTGCCGGCCCGCAGCACCGTCGCCAGCCCGGGTACCACACCGTCGCGCAGGCGCCGCATGACCCGCTCCGGAAGGTCGGCGGGGACGACGAGCGCGCCCGGCCGCAGCGGCAACTGGACCCGGGACTCGTGCGGCGGGACCGCGCCGAGCTCGATCGCCGCGTACGGCAGCTGGAAGGCATGCGCGATCCGGTCGGAGACTTCGGGAAGTACCGCACGCACGTCGTCGGCGCCGAGGATGAGCCGGGTCAGCTCGGCGACCGCATCGGTCTCCCGGCGCCGCTCGATGGTCTCGAGCGCCCGCGAGCGGGCCAGCTGCGCTACCGAGCTGGCGACCCCGGCGACCATGAGGAACACCGAAAGCACGAGCCAGTCCCGCCAGTCCTCCGGGTTGAAGCGCCCGACCGGCGGGGTGTAGAAGAAGTCGAACGCGAGCGCGCTGACGATCGACGTCGTCACGCCCAGCCACAAGCCCCACACCGTGGAGACGACGAGCACACCGGGCAGGTAGACGATCGCCAGGGCCTCCACGGCAGCGACGTGCCGGAGCGGGTAGACGAGCAGGGTCTCCACGACGATGAACCCGACGCCGACTGCGATCCCTACGGCGAGTGGCGGAGGACTGAGCCGGACCAGCCACGCCGCCAGGCGTCCCTGCATCATCGGTCCTCTTCTCCAGCACGTCAGTTCCGCCCTGTCAGGGCAGACGAAGCCGGTCGAGCGGAGGCAACGAGTCGATGTTAGGGCGGCGGGCACCGATCGCCGGACTCGTGGCGGTCCGGGTGCCGCGGACCACCCACTGATTCACCCCCGGCCGGCGGCGCGCGATGACGGCCGAGCCGTCACCGACCGTCCACCCGGCCGGCGGCCTGGTCGAAAGCCGCCGGGGTCACGCGGCTTTGGTCAGCGGCGCAGGTCGCGCCCCGGGTGGACGACCTTCGGTTTTGGTCAGCGGCGCAGGTCGCGCCCCGGGTGGACGACCTTCGGTTTTGGTCAGCGGCGCAGGCCGTGCCGCCGGTGGACGACCTTCTCCACCAGCCCCGCCGGCAGCAGCCGCCGCAGCGGGAACACGACCGGAGCGTTGCTCCCGACCGCGTAGTGCGCCCGGGGCCGGGAGGCCTCGACGGCCTTGACGATCGTCGCGGCGACCCGCTCGGCCGGCACCCCGGCCCGCTCGTTCCGGTCGAGCGCGCCCAGCATGCGCTCGAAGTCCCCACGGTGCGGCGACCCCGCCGAGTTGTACTTCGTGCGGCGCTCACTGATACCGGTGTTGATCGACCCTGGCTCGACGGTGGTCAGCCAGACCCCGAACGGCGAGTACTCGTGCCGGGCCCCGTCACTGAACCCCTTGAGCGCGGCCTTCGACGCGACGTAGGAGGAGCGGTACGCGAGCGGGAACGACGCGAGCATCGACCCGACCATCACCACCCGCCCGAACCGCCGCTCACGCATGCCGGCCACGAGCAACTGGGTGAGCCGAACGGGCCCGAGCACATTGACTTGGAACAACCGCCGCAGCGCGTCACCGGGCAGCTCCTCGAACGGCCCGGACTGACTCTCCCCGGCATTGTTGACCAGCACGTCGACCGCCCCGACGGCGGCCGCGAGCGCCTCGATCGACGCCTCGTCACCGAGGTCGAGCGGACGGTATTCAACCCCGTCCACCCGCTGCTCCGCGCTCAGCCCTTCCGGCCGCCGGCTGGTCCCCACGACCCGGTAACCCCGCGCGACGAAGGCGGCGGCGGCCGCCTTCCCAATTCCCGACGAGGCCCCGGTGACCAGCACGGTCCGATCCATTGCGGCACCATACCGCCGCCTGGGCGCCTGCCGGACCCTGCCACGCTCCGGTGACGGCCTGTCGCGTGAACGGACCGTCAGCGGGTAGGTCACAGGAATGAAGATCGGTGTGATCGGCGCGGGCAAGATCGGCTCCACGCTGGCCCACCTGTACATCGCGGCCGGCGATGACGTCGCCATCGCGAACTCCCGAAGCCCGGACACCCTGCGCGACTTCGAGCATCAGCTCGGCCGTCACGCACACGCCGTCACCGCCGAGGAGGCGGCCCGCTACAGCGATGTCGTGATCGTCGCCGTGCCGTTCGGCCACTATCGGGACCTGCCCGCCGAGGTCCTGGCCGGCCGTACGGTGATCGACGCGACCAACTACCAGCCGGAACGCGACGGGCATGACGAAGAGCTGGAGCGCGGCGATGTGACCAGCAGCGAGCTGATCCAGCGGCACCTCGCCGGCGCGCACCTCGTCAAGGCGTTCAACGCGATGCGCTGGGACCACCTGCGCGACCACGGCCGATCGGCCGGGGCGAACCGCCGGTACGGCATCCCGGTCTCCGGCGACGACCCGGACGCCAAGTGGCACGTCTTCGACCTCGTCGAGCAGATCGGCTTCGAACCGGTCGACGCCGGCCCGCTCGCCGAGGGCGGCCGCAAGCACCAGCCCGGCACGGAGGTCTACACCGCGGACCTGTGGGCCGACACGCTGCGCGCCCGCATCGGCATCGAGGGCACCTGAACCGGTCGACGTCCAGCCATGCTGTGACGTGGGTCATGCGAGTCTCCGTTGACCTTGACGCTAGTGGCACGGTCCTACATTCGGCACCTATCCCACGCGTCCAGGAGGAGCGGCACGACCATGACTTCCCGCACGGGCTCCGGCTGGCTTTTCGGCCTGCTTCTGGCGACCTTCGTCATCGGCACCGATGACTTCATCATCGCGGGAATTCTCCCGACGATCGCCGCTCATTTCCAGGTCACCGAGGCCGCAGCCGGGCAGTTGGTGACCGCGTTCTCCATCACCTACGCCGTCGCCGCCCCGATCATGGCCGTCGCTACGGCCCGCCTGCCGAGAAAGGTCCTCATCACCGGGGGACTCGCGGTGTTCGCCCTGATCAACTTCCTCACCGCGCTGGCGCCCAACTATCCCGTGTTGATGACACTGCGCGTGCTGGCGGCGTTGGTCGCCGCGACGGTCAGCCCGGCGGCGTTCGCCATCGCCGGCAGTCTCGCTTCGCCTGAGCGCATCGGCCGGGCGATCGGAACGGTGGCCGCGGGCCTCACAGTGTCACTGGTCCTGGGCGTGCCGATCGGGTCATGGCTGGGTGGGAGGTTCGGATGGCAGGCGACCTTCCTGGCGGTCGGGGCCTTCACCTGTCTCGTGGTGGTGATCACCTCGCTGACACTCCCGCGCATCCCGAGCATGCCGGTGGCCGGCGTCCGGGCCCGCCTGGCCTTGCTGCGAAGGCCCGCAGTCCTGCTGTGCGTCGTCGGGACAACCATCGGAGCCTGCGCGGGGCTCATGACCTACACCTACATCGCCCCGATCATGCACGACCTGACCGGCGCCGGTAGCGCGGCGGTACCGGTATTCATCGTGGTCATGGGAGTCTCGGGAGCGCTCGGCACGGTGCTCGGCGGACGTCTCACTGACCGGTGGGGCGTCGACAGGACGCTGCTGGCCTCCTTCGGCGGGGTGCTGTTAGCGACGGCCGGTCTGGCCGTGGCCGGCCGGGTCACCGGTGGCGACGCGCCTGTCTGGGTCGCCGGAGTCCTCCTGGTCCTATGGGGGCTGTCGGCCTGGGGCAACAACCCGCCGATGACCTCGCGCATCCTGCACCTGGCGGGCGCGGCGGCCACCGAGGCGGTGGCGCTCAACACCAGCGCGCTGTACGTCGGGGTCGGGCTCGCGGGGGCCATCGGCGGTGGTGCGCTGAGCCGGAGCGGCGGGTCCGGAGTCCTGCTCGCCGGCGCCGTCATCGGCCTGATCACCATCGTGGTCATGGCGATCGCCGTCAGCAGGTATCCGACCCGTGCGCAGCCGCTTGACCTTGACGCTAGTGTCAAGGTCATAGCGTCAGCCCATGCGCATGGAGCTGGAGATGAGGATCGGTGAGCTCGCCCGCCGTACCAGCGTCAGTGCCCGCTCGTTGCGCTACTACGAGCAGCAGGGCCTGCTGTCGCCGGCGCGCGCCGAGAACGGTTACCGGGAGTACGACGAGCTCGCTGTGATCCACGCGGTGAACATCAAGGATCTGATGGACCTCGCGCTGACGGTGGACGACATCCGGGAGTTCAAGGAGCGCGGCTGCCTGGACAGGCCCCTGAGCCGTCAGCCGTCCTGCGCGTCGGCGCTGTCCACCGTGCACGCCCGGCTGGAGATCCTGGACGAGCGCATCGAGCGGCTGAGCCGGCTGCGCGAGCGCCTCGCCGCGCACGGCGAGAAGATCGAGCGCGGCCTCGGCCCGGGCGAGGTGGTCTGATCGGCTGGTGGCGAAGATCGACGGCGGTAGCTCTCAGCCGAAGGTCAGCCCGCGGAGTCCTAGCCGGGCCAGCTCGGTGAGCTCCTCCGCCGTGGCGGAAGCGCGACCGGTTGCCTTGCGGAGCAGCACCACGGGGTCCCAGCCGAGCGTGGCGACTGTGGTGCGCCAGTCCGGCCCGAACAGCAACTCCTGAAGGTGCTCCGCGGCCGCGGCCGTCAGCCAGGGCTGGTGGCCCACCGCGTCGGCGACATCAAGCCCGTGCACGGCCAGCTCTACCACTCTGGTCGTGAGAAAGTCCGACAGCAGCATCGCGTCGCCATGACGGGTCCGTACGACCCGGTCCGCCGGCTCGTGCCGGCAGGACGCGATCACGGTCCGCACCGTCTCGGTCAGGTCGTGGACGAGTGCGACGGCCTCGACGTCGCTCGCGCGACGATTCGCGGTTCGTACCCGTTCGGCGTTCGCGGGCTCGCTGAACCGTTGGTCCGCCCGGTAGTAGCTGGTCGCGGTGGTGTCCGGCCGGTCCGGTGCGGGCGCGGCGACCATTTCGGGTACGCGTGCCAGGGTGGTGATGACGTGGCCCACGACGTCGCGCACCTGCCAGGGGACACATCGGGTCGGCCGCTCCCATGCGTGAGCGGTCAACCCGTCCAGGGCTGCGACGAACGCGTCGGCTTCGTCGCGGAACGCGGTCAGCACACGGCTGTCCTCCGCGGGGAACTCGGCGTATGCCGACGCGATCGTCACCGCGCCATGGTCGCACAGCCGTACACGCGTCGGCGCTGCTCATCGCCCGGGGCGCCGCACACCCGGGCGTGGCTACGCCGGCGGAGCGACCCCGACCACCAGCCCTTCGACGAACGCGGCTCGCAGTCGCCGGATCAGACGTCGAGCAGGGAGTCGTCCGGCCAGACGTCCTCGTAGCCGGGCGCAAGCAGGAAACGCCAGCCGGCGGGCAGAGCGAGGTAGGCCATGATCTCCGGGCACTGGTGCGTGAGGTGCCGGACGTGGTGCACCTCGAAAGCATCGTCGGCCTCAGGGAACGTTTCCGACGACCAGAGGTACCACCCGGACAACCCCTCCGTGCGCGGATGCCGCAGCCCGTTGATCGGCAGATCCGTCCAGGAGAACCCCTTGGCGACCGCGAGCATGTCGTCGAGGCCGACCGGATCGATCGGGCAGGTGAACCGCTGCTGCGGATTCGGCTCGCCGAGCGGTTCCATCGCCATCACATGCCCAACCTTCCGAAGTCGTCCTGCAAGTCTGCCATCCTCGCGGTTGCCGGTCGGCGCGTCACTGGGAGCCGGTGGCGCTCGACCGGGCGGGGGAGGAGGCTTGGCCTGCGGCCGGTTTCGGTACGAAGGCGTAGGCGAGCGCGGCACCGACGATCCCGACCGCCGCGGCGGCGATCAGGACCCGGTTCAGCCCGTCGACCGCAGAGGTGCCGCCGTGCTGGAACAACACGCCGAAGACCGCGACCCCGAGTGTCTGTCCAAGCTGGCGAAACGTGGTCATGGACCCGGCGGCCATGCCTCCGCGCTCCGGCGGAAGGGCCGCGAAGACCGCGGCTCCCATCGTCGGCCCCATCAGCCCCACTCCGACACCGGTGACGGCCAGCCCCGCCGCGACAGATCCGGCAGAGGAACCCGCGTCCAGTCCCGCCTGCAGCGCGCAGCCGATCGCGCTCAGGAGCAGCCCCGTGGCCAGCATCGCACGAGGAGACTTGCCATGCAGCGTCCGACCGGCGATGAGCGAGGTGGTCAAGGACGCCAGCGCGAGCGGCATGAGCGCCAGCCCCGCGCGGACCGGCCCGAGGCCGAGCCCCGACTGCAGCCACACCGAGGTATAGACCAGCGTCGCGAAGGCGGAAGTCGATGCGATCACGCACGTCATCACGGCGGCGAAGGAGCCTCGGGCGAACAGCCGCATATCCAGCAGCGGCGCCGCGGTACGCAGTTCGACGCGGACGAACGCTACGAGGGCGAGCGCAGCCACTGCCAGTAGGAACAGCACTCCCGGCGCGGTCCAGCCCTCGTCGCCGGCCCGTGTCAGAGCATAGGTCAGCGAGCCCCCGCACAAGGCGAAGGCGAGGACGCCTGGAGCGTCGATACGCGCCGCCGCGGGCCGCTGCCCTGCCATCAGGACGTGCAGCGACAGGGCGATGGTGACGGCGGCGAGCGGGATGTTGACGAAGAAGACCGCTCGCCAGCTCAGATACTGGGTGAGAATGCCACCGAGCATCGGTCCCGCGGCGGCGGCCAGGCCGGTTACCGCAGCGAAGACCCCCATCGCGCGTCCCATGTCGGGACCGCGGTACACCGAGCCGATCAGGGCGAACGTGGTCACGGCGATCGCCGCCCCGCCGATTCCCTGCACCCCACGGGCAGCGATCAACACCCCGACGCCGGGAGCCAGGCCACAGGCCAGCGAAGCGACGCCGAACAGCACCAGACCGGCCACGTACACCGTGCGCGCCCCGAACCGGTCCACCAGCGACCCCATCGCGAGCATCAGCACCGCCAGGACCAGCGTGTAGATGTTGACTACCCACTGCAGTTCCGGCAGCGATGCGGACAGCCCCTCGCCGAGGGCGGGCAGGGCCACGGACAACACCGTGGTGTCGAGCAGGAAACATGAAGGTACCGAGACAGACGGCCACCAACGGCCACCATTTGCGCATGAGGCTTCCTCCGCAGAGCGTGTCGGACGCCTCTCACGGTCTGTTCCAACGAGGTCGGCTGCCAGGAAGCCGGCTGTTCGCGGCGAATACTGGCATACTGTTCGCTGTGAAGACGGATACCGTCATCCTGGACGAGATCGACCGAGGGCTCGTGCACGCCCTGCAGATTGAGGGACGAGCCCCGTTCCGTCTCATCGGCGAAGTCCTCGGTGCCTCCGAGAACACCATCGCTCGCCGCTACCGCCGGCTACGCGCTGCCGGCATCCTCCGCGTGATCGGCAGCATCAACGGTGCCCGCCTCGGTTACAGTGCCTGGACCATCCGGCTGCAGTGCACACCGGACTCGGCGACCGCCATCGCCAAGGCCCTTGCCGCCCGCCCGGACACCTCCTACGTCTACCTGCTCTCCGGCGGCACCGAGATCTCGTGCAGCGCCCAGACACCCACCACAGTGGACAGCGAAGCCCTGCTGCTGCACAAGCTCCCGAGAACCAGCCGCATCACGGCCGTCTCCGCGCATCTGCTGCTCGGGCACTACGTACTGCCCAACGACTGGGCCGGCCCCGCCCGGCTCACGTCCGACCAGGCGGCCCTGCTCGCGCCGCCTCCCACCGAGGACGCCGAGGTGTCGGTGGGGCCAGAGGACCGTCCGCTGTTCGACCTGCTGTCGCGCGACGGGCGGGCAAGCCATGCCGAACTCGCTGCCGCGACCGGATGGTCCGAATCGACGGTACGGCGGCGGCTCACCGCACTGCGGCGAGCCGGGGTGCTCACGTTCCTCGTCGACATCCCGCCCGCGGTCCTCGGCTTCGCCGCTGAGGCGCGCCTGTGGATCTCCGTCCGGCCATCCGAGCTCACTGCGGTGGCCTCCGCCATGGCGGGTCACCCCGAGGTGTCCCTGGTGGCGCAGACCACCGGACCAACGAACCTGCTTGCGGCCATCAACTGCCGGGACTCCGGAGACCTCGCGCGCTACCTGAGCGAGAGGATCGCATCGTTGGATGCCATCCACTCGCTCGAGACAGCCCCGGTCATCCGCACCGTGAAGCGGGCCGGCGCGCTGCTTCCCATGTGAGAACCCGGGCCTACAGGGCCGCGCCGCCGGTGGCGTCGATCCAGGTCGCGGTCACCCAGCGGCCCTCGTCGGAGGCGAGCAGTGCCACCGCGTCGGCGATGTCGACCGACCGGCCGACGCGGCCGAGTGCGGCCTGCGCGGACACGGCCGCCTCGGCATCGGGGTTGCCGCGCAGCCAGCCCGCGTTGACGTCGGTGTCGACGACGCCGGGGGCCACCGTGTTGACCGTGATGCCCCGCGCGCCGAGCGGCTTGGCCAGGGTCCGGGTGAACGTGTCCAGCGCACCCTTGGTCATCGCATAGGCGATGCCCTCGGGGAACGCGATCCGGGTGACACCCGAGGAGATGTTGATGATGCGGCCGCCGTCGCGCAGCAGCGGCAGGGCCCGCTGGGTGATGAAGAACGGGGCCCGGACGTTGACGGCGAACACCTTGTCGAAGTCGGCCGGCTCGACGCTCTCGATCGGCGCGGGCAGGCCGATCCCGGCGTTGTTGACGAGGATGTCGAGCGCCTCGGGGCTCCCGGCGGCCCGCAGTCCCTCGGTCACCCCGGCGAACAGCGTGTCCACGTCGCCGTCGACGCCGAGCTCGGCGCGCACCGCGAAGGCCGCGCCGCCGGCCGCCGTGATGGTGTTCACGACGTCCTTCGCGGCCGTCTCGTCGTGCGCGTAGTGCACGACGACCGAGGCGCCGTCGCGACCCAGGCGCTCGGCGATCGCCCGGCCGATGCCCCGGCTCGCACCCGTGACGAGTGCAATCTTGCCATCGAGTTTTGCCACCACATCCCCCACTTCGATGAATTATGTAATGGGCGCTACAGATTGAGACGATAGCATAGCTGTAGCGGTCGTTATAGAATGAGCGCATGGCCGTTTCGAGGGGGCGACGCCGCCAGTTCGACACGGAGCGGGTCCTCGACACGATCACGCATGCGTTCTGGCGCAGCGGGTATGACGGGACCTCGCTTGCCGACCTGACGTCGCTCACCGGTGTCAACCCGCCGAGCCTCTACGCGGCCTTCGGCGACAAGCGTGCGCTGTTCTTCGAGGTCGTCGCCTTCTACCAGAAGACCTACGGTGCCTTCACCGTGCACGCCCTCGGCGACGAGCCGACCGCGCTGCTCGCCATCACCCGGATGCTGCGCGAGGCGGCGGTCGTCTACACCGACCCCGGTCACCCCAAGGGCTGCCTGATCATCAGCGCCGCGAATGGCTGGACCCCGCAGAGTTCGGAGATCTCCGACGCGATGCGCGACCTGCGCACCGCGGGCCGGGACGCGATCGAGGCCAAGATCAAGGTCGATGTCGACGCCGGCCTGTTGCCCACCGGCACCGATGCTCACGGTCTGGCCGTCTTCTTCGCCGCCGTCGTCCAGGGCATGTCCGGCCAGGCCCGCGACGGCGCGACCCGGGAGGAGCTGGAGCGGATCGCGGAGACGGCCCTCAAGGTATGGCCGGTCCCGGTGGCCGCCTGATCGAACCTTGGTGAGACGTCTGCCGGCGATGGGCGAGTCGGAAGGGCTGGGGCCGGGCCCCGTGGGCGGCTGACGGCGAAATTCTCCGCATGACCGGCAACCCTTTGGAGCAAGGTTGCGTCTTGGTGTGCGTCCTGTTGCGATGCACCACCTAACCCCAAGGATCGGCTCGTGTGGAACCCCTCGTGAGTGAGTTCGACTCGTTCGTACGATCTCGTAGCGCCGCGTTGCTGCGCTCCGCGTACCTGCTCACCGGAGATCAGCATCTGGCTGAGGACCTCGTGCAGTCGGCGCTGGCCCGGACGCACCGGTCGTGGAACCGGCTGCACGACCGCGGTAACGCGGAGGCGTACACCCGAAAGATCATGTACCACCTGCAGGTCTCCTGGTGGCGGCGCCGCGTCGCGGAGTCGATGCCGGGTGACCTGCCGGAGCCGCGGCGCGACGGCACCTCTGTGGACCACGCCGACCAGACCACCGTCCGGATGACGCTGCGGGCCGCGCTGCTGAAGCTCTCCGTCAAGCAGCGGGCCGTGCTGGTCCTGCGGTTCTTCGAGGACTGCACCGAGGCCGAGGCCGCCGAACTGCTCGGCGTCACCGTCGGCACCATCAAGAGCCAGACCTCGAAGGCCCTGGCCAAGCTGCGCACCGTCGCCCCTGAACTCGCCGAGCTGTACCTCCTGGAAGGGGTTTCCCGATGAACGACAGTCGTCTGCGGCTCGACATGGCGGATCTGGCCGACCAGGTCAACCCGGTCGACCTGCGGGATCGGGCGCTGCGCACGTCCCGCCGGCTCGGCATCCAGCGGGCCGTGGCCACCTCGGCGGCCGCGCTGGTGGTGCTCGCGGGGGCGGCCGGAATCGCGTTCGCGGTCCGGCCGGACGGGCAGGGCCAAGCGCCCATCCCCGGCGACTCGGCGGTCGTCACCAGCGCACCGGTCGAGCCCACCCACCCGGCCTCCACCGGCCCTAGCGGCTCCACCGACCCAACCGGCTCCGGCAGCGCCGCGGCCAACGCGCCGCAGCCGGTACTGACCGGCACCCGCTGGTACCTGGGCGGGAACGACACCGAGCTCGCGATCCACGCCGTGCGCGGCGACAAGGACAACGTGACCGCCCGGTTCGCCCGCGGCTCCGGCGGCTGCGTGTACAACACCATCACCGTCTCGCCCGACGGCAAGCGGCTGGCGTGGGTGGACGGCGCCGACAGCGAGGGCACCCTGATGACGGCGGCTACGGACGGCTCCGGCAAGCGCACCCTCGACACCGGGGTGCTCTGCCTCGGCGCCAAGGCGCTCGTCTGGAAGGGCAGCGACCAGCTGATGGTGACCAAGGGCAGCAGCCAGCGGATCGTGAACCTGGTGACGGGCGGGTCGTCGGCCAGCGGTGACATCCAGGCGTGGTCCACCGACGGCGTGTGGTCGGCTGGCAAGATCAACGACAAGCTGACGGTGACCAACGGGAGGGACCGGCGGTACTACCAGTACACGCCGCCGCAGGCCCAAGCGACGAACTATGACGGCTGGGCGGCGCGCGGCGTCTCGATGGACGGCCGATACGTCACGGTCGGCTGGCTGGGCACCGACCCGTCCCGCAAGGATGAGGCCTTCGCCGTCGTGGACACCACCACCAGCAAGACGGTTCAGCTTCCGGTCGCCGGCGGGGTCCAGACTGTCCTGTTCGCCGCCGACGGCACGGTGCTGGTCCGGCAGACGAACCGGATCGTGGTCCTGGACGCCCAGTTCCGCAAGCTCGGCGAGCTGGCGGAGCCGAAGGGTCTGCAGGGGATGTCGCTGCTCGCGTACGCGGCCTGAGGGCCGCAACCGCAAGACGCCGAACGCCCGGCCAGTCCGACGAGGACTGGCCGGGCGTTCGCGTTGGCGGGCCAAAACCGGCCGGGACATCTCGCAGGGCCTCCGGCGCGGCCTGCTGCCACGCGCGCCGCCTGGGCGCTCATCGCCGCTCTACCGCTGACGCCGCCGGCGGGCTTCCTGACGTTCTGGTATCTGCCGCCCGGCCTGGCCCTGGGCACCTTGCTCGCCTGGGCGATCGCGGGCGTGACGATCGGCCGCAGCACGACGCGGCTGCTCGACGAGACGAGCGCCATGCGACCGGCCGTCTGACAGAGCGTCCGGCGGTCCGGCCGGGGTGGTCATCCGGCGAGGACGGCCGTGGTCGACGCGTCCAGCTGCCGGAGCGTTCCGTCTGCGCCGATGGCGCGGTAGCAGCCACCTGTCTCGACAGCCACCCCCGAGTCGCCGAGCAGCGCGAACGGTGCCTGGGGCCGATCGCACGGGACCGTGACAGGCGGGGCCGCGTTCAGGGCGGCGACCAGCGTGGCCACGGCCGGCCCGGTGAGCGTGGTCGTGGTGGTCAGCTTGCCGACGGCCAACGCGCCGGACCCGGTGAGCTCGATGATCTCGGCCGGGTCCGGGGTGTACCGGCACACCCGAAGCGTGTCCGGCGCGGTGCCGGGAAACACCGGACCGGTACCGGACGTGCCGTGGTGGCTGTCGGCGGCGGCCAGCGCGATCACCGGCTTGTATCGGCCCGGGCAGTTCGATTCGAGCTCCAACTGGCCGCGGGTCTGCCGGTCCTTGGTCTCCGCGACGGTCGTCCACGGCAGTGTCGCTATCGCCTGCAGGGCCGCCTGGGCCGGGAGGCCGCAGGCGTCCTGTGGCAGGGCCGGGACGGTTGTCCTGCCCTGGGCGTCGGTGAGCGTGATGATGACCGGAAGGATGCCGATCGCCAGACAGGGGCCCTTTCCGCGGCGCTCGGACGGAGCGCGCAGGGCGCGGACAAGAGCGTCGAACGGGCCGGTGGCCTGCTGCTCCTCGCGCATCTGCCACTCACCCTCCCCGGCAACGATCTTGATCGTCGCAAGGCACCGGCTCGCCGACACCGGGACGAAGCCCGCGGCCAACGGCTCGGGAGCGGGCGGGGCGGCCGGCGCCTGCGACGCGCCGATGGACAACACGGCAGAGCACGACACACCTCCCAGGGAAACGTCCGGCAGGTCCGCGGCCCCGCCATCCCCGGTCGGCGCCTGGCGCCGCGCACAGCCGCCCGCCGCCACAACGAACAGCGCGCACGCCATCGCAACCGCCAGCCGCCGGCCGCGCATCCGTGATCCGAACATCGGTTACCCCCTCCAACAGCCACCTCGGCACTCAGACGCGCCACGCGGACGGTGCGTTCCACCGAGCGATCAGCCGTGCCACCGGCTCCAGAGGGCGGCGTACGGGCCGTGCCGGGTGATCAGTTCGTCGTGGGTGCCCAACTCGATGATCCGGCCCGCGTCCATCACCGCGATCCGGTCCGCGTCGTGGGCCGTCTGCAGGCGGTGGGCGATGGCGATCACCGTGCGGTTGTGCAGCACGGCGGCCAGCGCCCGTTCCGCCGCGCGGGCCGCCCGGGGGTCCAGCAGCGCGGTCGCCTCGTCCAGGATCACGGTGTGCGGGTCGGCCAGCAGCACCCGGGCCAGCGCCAGTTGCTGCGCCTGGGCGCCGGTCGGCGGGTGCTCGCCCAGGTCGGTGTCCAGGTCGCGGGCCCAGTCCGCGCCCACTGTGGACAGTGCCTCGCGCATTCGGTCGTCCGGCGCCGCCACCATGAGGTTGTCCCGCAGCGTCTCGCGGAAGACGTGGTGCTCCTGCGTCACCAGTACCACCTGGCGGCGCAGCAGATCCGGCGGCAGGTCGGCCACCGCGACGCCGCCCACGGTCACCGTGCCGGTGTGTGGACGGTGTACTCCGGCCAGCAACCGGCCCAGGGTGGACTTGCCGGCCCCGGAGAGGCCGACGATCGCCAGCCGTTCGCCGGGCTGGACGGTGAGATTCACGTCGTGCAGCACGTCCGGGCCGCCGGGGTACGCGTACCGTGCGCCTGCCACCTCGATGCGGTCGCTTGCCGGGGCGGCCGCGCTCGTCGCCGGGGCGGGCGGCACGGCGGCCAGTCCCTCGACCCGGGCGAACGACGCGCCGCTGCTCTGCAACTGCTCCAGCCAGATCAGGATGCCGTCCATCGGCCCGATGAGCTGCCGCAGGTACAGGGTGGCCGCGGCGACCGTTCCCAGCGTCATCCGGTCGTCGAGGTAGAGCAGGCCGCCGACCAGCAGCACGAGCACGACCGGGATGTTGTACGAGCCCTCGGCCACCGGGAAGTACACCGACCGCAGCCGCAGGGTGGCCAACCGGCTGCGTTTCGTCCGCGCGATCGCGGCCCGGCCCGCGGCCAGCCGCGACCGGTGCAGGCGGAACGCCTCGATGGTCCGCGCTCCGGTCGTGGTCGCGGCCAGTTCCTCGGCCAGGTCCGAGTTGGCGGCGCCCTCCTCCAGGTACGCGCTGCGGGCCCGTCGCAGGTACCAGCGGCCGACGACCACGATGCCGGACAGCCCGAGCAGCCCGGCCACGCCCAGCAGCGGGTCGAGCACGAGCACCGCACCGACCAGAAACAGCACCTGCGTGCCGGCCACGAAGACGCCCGGCAGCACGTCGCGCAGGGTACCGGCGACGGCGTCCACATCGGTCGTGCCACGGGCGGCCAAGTCACCCGGCCGCACCCGTTCGATCGTCGAGGCGGGCAGGCTCAGCGCGCGGGACAGGAAGCCGGTCCGGATGCGGGCCGCGGTGCGCTCGCCGAACCGGTACCCGAGCAGCAACGCCCACCGCGCGAGCATCAGGTGGGCCAGCGCGCACAGCAGCACGGCCGCGGCCAGCGCGTCGATCCGGGCGCCGGCGGCCCGCGGTCCGGTGACCGCGTCGATGATCCGGCCCAGCAGGTACGGCGCGCCCAGAGCGGCCGCCGCGGCCAGCACGTTGAGCAGGAGCGTGGCGGCGACGGCCCACTTGTCGGCAGCGATCAGCCGGCCCGCCGCCCGGGCCACCTGACGGGTGTCAGCGACCGGCAGGACGTCGGTACTCATCGCGCCTCGTCGGCCGCGGTGAGGGCCTCGTCGTCCGCGCTGAACGTACGGCTGACCAGATCGCGATACCCGGGCTCGCGCTCCAGCAGCTCACGATGCGTCCCCGACGCGAATACCCGGCCGTCGACCAGGTACAGAACGACGTCGGCCCGGTCCAGCAGCACCGGTGACGTGGTGGCCAGCAGGGTGCCGCGCCCGGCCCGGGCCGCGGTCAGCCGCTCGGCGATGGCCGCCTCGGTGTGCGCGTCCACCGCCGAGGTCGGCTCGGCCGCGAGCAGCATCTCCGGGTCGGCCAGCAGTGCCCGGGCGAGCCGGACCCGTTGCCGCTGGCCGCCGGAGAGGTTGCGGCCGCCGCGTTCGATGTGGTGGTCGAGCCCGGCGACGTCGGTCGCCACCGCGGCCGTGATCGCGCGCTGGACCGCGTCGTCGCCGGCCCTCGTGCTGCCCGCGACGACGTCACGCAGCGGCCCGGCGAACAGGTCGGCCTCGTGGTCGGCGACCAGAATCCGCTCGCGCACCAGCGGTTTGGCCACCTCGGCGATCCGGTGGGAACCCCAGGTGGCGGCGGTTTCGCGGTACCGGCCGAGCCGGTCGATGATCGCGGCCGTGTCCTCGGGGCTGGCCGAGGCCAGCACGGTCAGCTTGCCCGGCTCGGCGACCACGCCGGACACCGGGTCGCGCAGGACCGCCGGGCCGTCCGGGGCCGCGCCGTCGCCCGGTTCCTCGACCGGCAACCGCAGAAACGCGATGATCCGCCGGGCAGCGATCACCCCGCGGCTGAGGTCGCCGGCGCTGAAGATCAGCATCCAGGTGGGCACGATCAGGATCGCCACGTACCCGTACACCGCGACCAGTTCACCGACGCTGAGATCGCCGCGGACCGTCAGCCGCGCGGCCAGCCAGGTCACCCCGCCCAGGAAGACCATCGGCAGGCCGTCGCCCAGCGCGTTGATCCAGCTCAGCGCCCCGCCCACCCGGTAGCCCTCGGCCCGGACGGCGTCCGACTCGGCGGCGTACCGGCGCAGGTGGACCTCCTTGCCGCCGAGACCGTTGAGGATGCGCAGACCGCCGAGCACATCGACCAGCCGGGCGGCCAGCCGGCCCTGCCGCTCCCGGTACTCGCCGCCGGCGCTGTTCAGCCGGCTCAGCAGCGGCCCGAGCACCACGCCGAGGACCGCCACCCCGCCGGCCACCACGAGTGCGATCATCCCGGACACCCGCACCAGCAGGGTCATGACCACCGTGTACGCGACGATCGCACCCACTCCCGGCCCGGTCACGGTCAGCGCCCGCGCGACCAGCCACACGTCCCCGATCCCGATGGTGACCACCTCACCAGCGGTGATCCGGCGGGGTAGCGCGGCACCCAACTCGACCGCGTGGGTCATGACCGCGTCAGCCGTGCGCAATGCGCCGTCCAGCCGGATCTTGGTCATGGTCCGGTGCCGGAGGATGCCGAGCACCGCGTTGGCCACGCCCACCACGAAGATGGCGCCGGCCCAGGCGAGCAGCGGCCCGGCCTGGCGCGGGCGCAGACCGCGGTCGATGGCCTGGGAGATGAGGTACGGCGTGACAGCCAGGCTGATCATCCATAACGAACTCCACAGCCCACCGAGGGCGATCCGTCCTTTCTGCCGCCACGCCAGCCACCCCAGGTATCGTCCTGGCCCCCGTGTCCGCATGCGCCCATCATGTCCCACAAGCGTGCCGGGCCAGAACCGCTTATCTATGCTTCCCGCATGTCGATCACGGACCAAGCTCTGGCCATCGAGGCGGCGGAAGCCGGAGCCGCGCTCGTCCGCTCTCACTACGGATCGTCGCTGACACGCTTCCAGAAGACCGCAGGCGACTTCGCCACCACGGCCGACGTCGAGGCCGAGAAGGCCATCCTCGACGTCTTGCGCGCGGCGCGTCCGCACGACGTCGTGCTGGGCGAGGAGAGTGGCCGTACGGGCACCGGCGGGAACGGGCGGATGTGGCTTGTCGACCCGTTGTGCGGAACGTTGAACTATGCCGTACAAAACATGCTGGCCTCGGTCAACGTGGCCCTGCGAACCGGCACGCAGGTCTCCGTGGCGGCCTCGGCGGACCCGTTCACCAATGAGGTGTTCTGGACCGACGGTACCGCTGCGTATGTCCGTCGCGCTGGTGCTGACGAGCGCCTCACCCCGTCGGCCGAGTCGAGGCTGGTCGAGGTCAATCTCGATCCACCATTCCCCAACAGCGCCGTTTTCCTGGCCGCCCGGATGCTCGCCGAGGACGGCTTCATCGAACAGTTCCGCCCGCGCGTGGTCTCCACGACCCTGGCCGTGGCTTGGGTCGCCGCCGGCCGCCGGGCCGCTTACGTCACGGACGGCCACCTGCGCGACAGCGTGCACTTCGCGGCCGGAATCGCCCTCTGCCAGGCGGCCGGTTGCGTGGTCACCGGGATCGACGGCAAGCCGATCCACTCCGGTGCCGGTGGCCTCGTCGCGGCCGCCGACGAGCCGACGCACGCCGCCCTGCTGACGCTCATCCGGAATCAGCGCGCGAGGAGGGACTCATGACCGAGCGGTTCAGGACGAGCACCGGACCCGCCGTCCTCGACGATCTTCGCGCGCGGCTGCGGGCGACGCGGTGGCCGGACGCGCCCGAGGACGCAGGCTGGTCGCAGGGCGCCGACGTGACGTACCTACGCGAGCTCGCCGCCTACTGGGCCGACGGTTTCGACTGGCCGGCGCAGGAGGCGGCGCTGAACCGGCTGCCCCGATACCGGACCACGCTCGGCGGGCATCGCGTCCATTTCGTCCACGCCCGCGCCAACGCGCCGGCCGGAACGGCGCTGCCGCTGATTCTGAGCCACGGCTGGCCCGACTCCTTCTGGCGGTACACCAAAGTCCTCTCGCTGCTGACGGACCCCGGCGCGCACGGAGGAGACCCCGCCGACGCCTTCGACGTCGTCGTGCCGGACATGCCCGGCTACGGCTACTCCGACCGGCCCGTCGGGACGACGCCGGACACCATCGCGGTCGCCGGGCTGTGGGCCGAGCTCATGCGCCGTCTCGGTTACGAGCGCTTCGGTGCGGCCGGCGGCGACATCGGCAGCGGGGTGAGCCGCTATCTCGCCCTCGACCACCCCGGCCGGGTCGTGGCCGTGCACCGCATGGACGCGGGCCTGCCCGTCTACCTCGGCGACCGCGCCGACCTGGCGCCCGAGGAGCGCGACTTTCTCGACGGGGCCGCCGGCTGGGCCGCGGCCGAGGGCGCCTACGCCGCCATGCACCGCACCAAGCCGCAGACCGCCGCCGTCGGGCTCAACGACTCGCCGGCCGGGCTCGCCGCCTGGATCGTGGAGAAGCTGCGCGCGTGGAGTGACTGCGGCGGTGACGTCGAACGCGCCTTCACCCGCGACGAGATCCTCACCAACGTCACCATCTACTGGCTCACCGGCACGATCTCGTCGGCGATGCGGATGTACCGCGTGAACGGCGCCATCCCGCCCGCGCAGCACGCCCGCCGGGTCGAGGTACCGTCGGGCTTCTCGCTGTTTCCCGGGGACCTCGTGCGGCCGCCCCGGGCCTGGCTCGACCGGATCGCCAATACCGTGCGGGTGAGCGAGCACGCACGCGGCGGTCACTTCGCCCCGTTCGAGCAGCCGCAGGTGTACGCCGAGGAGCTGCGCGAGTTCTTCCGGCCCTACCGCCCGTGAGCCGACCCGGGAGGGTTGCGGCGTAGACATGCGCACAGGGTCGTGTTGACATGGTCGTGGATCATGGGCGGGGCCGAGGGTGCACGAGCCGCGGCGACGGACGAGCTTCGGAGCGTGTGGGTGGTGTCGGCCTGGCCGGTGTGGCTGATCGGGGTGTTGCTGCTCGTGGCCGCCGGGTTCGCGGCCACGTTCGTGCCCCGCTGGCGCGCCGGCGTGCGGGACCGGGCGGTGGCCTGGTCGGGCGCCCGGGCCGCGATCGATGTCGCGACCGTCAGCCGGGACGCCGCCTCCGGCCGGGTGGCCGAGGCCGACGAGTTCCTGGCCCGGGCCGAGGCGATCGCCGCCGGTCGCGGCGGCGAGGACGCGGCGCGGGAGGCGGCCCGCTGCGCCCGCGAGGCCGACCGGCTGTGGCGGGAGGCCGCCGGTGCCTGACCAGACCGTCGACCGGCTGCTGCAGCGGCTCCGGAGGCTCGCCGACGGGCCGGCGCGGTGGATCGTCCTGGCCGTCGCGGCGGCGAGCATCGCCGGGTTCATCGGGGCGCAGCGGCAGAGCGCCGGCGTGACGTACGGCCGCTCGCCGTCCACCGCCACGGTCACGGAGGGTTCTGCCGGGGAGAGCTCCGATGCGGTGCTGCCGTCCGTTGACGACATGAAGGCCATGGTCGCCGCCCAGCCGATCGTCCGCCTGCCGGGCGCGGTCGCCGAGTGGGACCAGGCCAAGGTCGCCGCGGCGATCGGGGGCACCGACGTGCGGATCCTCGTCGCCCCGCCCGGGCTGACCAAGGACCAGCAGGACAAGGTCCGCGCGGTCGACAACGCCACCATTCGCGTCCTCGGCACCCGGGTCTCCGGCGGCATGTACCAGGCCACGGGGAGCACACCGCTGGAGTGGCGCGGCCAGTTCGCCCGCAACGACGTCACCGGCCTGCTCGTGGAGCTCATTCACGCCCTGCGGAAGGAAGACCGGAAGGGCTCGGGAGAGCCGACCCCGGCGGACGACGACCCGGGTCTGTGGCGGGACCCGACCGAAGCCGAGGTCGCCACCGTCGCCGACGGGCTGCGCGCCGACGGGCACTACATCGCCACGGGCGCCACGCTCAAGGCGGTGCCCGCCGAGGCGGCCGCGCAGGCGTTCGGCGACACCGCGCCGCTCGTCGTCGCGCTGCCCGCCCAGCCGCGCGACACCGCGGCGCCGAGCTACGGGGCCCGGCTGTCCACCCTGTTCCCCGACCGGCCGCTCATCGTGATGTACGGCGCCTGGATCGAGTACCACGGCCCGCACGCGGCCGACTTCGCCGAGATCACCGCGGCGAGCTTCTACTCCCGCTTCGGCAATCAGCTCAGCACCTATGCCCACCCGCAGGGCAACGTGCTCGGCGCGTACCTCGCCCTGGTCACCGACGTCCGCTATGCCGGACTGTTCGACCGGCCCCTGCCGTACCAACCCTTCGATCCGCTGCGAGTCGCGCTGCCGGCGCTGCCGTGGCTCTTCGCGGCCTGCGTGGTGGCGTTCCTGCTGCTGTCCGCGGCCGCGCTGCCGCGCCGCCATCCGCGGGTCGCGCTGGCCGGGCTCGCCTCGGCCACCCGCGGCGGCGTCCCGGCCCTGCTGGCCGGCCTGACCGCCCTCGCCGTCGAGGTCTCCGGCCTCACCGACGCGACCGCCGACCCGGCCCTCACCCGCGCGATCGCAAGCCTCGGCGCGGCCCGCGACGCGCTCGGCAAGGGCCTGCCCGACCAGCACGTCGCCGGGCTGCTCGACGACGCGGAGCGGGAGCTCGACGCCGTCGGCCGGGCCGTCGCGGTCCGCGGCTACCGCCCGGCCGAGTACCTGCGGGGGCGGCTGACATGAGCGGCGCTCACCGCGCGAGCCGGGTCCGTCGAAGGACCGGGCAGCTACTGATCACGCCCTTCGGGCTGGGGGTGCTCGGCTGCCTGGTGCTGGCCGGCTGGGCGCTGTGGTCCGGCGGGGTCCTCGACGGCCCGGTCGCCCGGAAGGTCCGCAGTGCCTCGGTGTACGCCGCGCCCGGCGTCGGCCTCGACGTGCCCGCCGCCGAGCGGGTCATCGGCAACCGGCGGCTCGTGGTGCTGCTCATGCGCCCGGGTGCCGACCTGCGCGAGGCCTGCCACGACGTTCAGCGGGCCGCCTCTGGCACGCTGGTGCTGGCGATGAGTCGCAAGGATGACTCGTACGACACCTACGGCTGTTCCCTGCTGTCCGGCGCGAGCGACAAGTACTTCGGCAAGGCGTTCGTCGCCGAGACCACCATCAGCTACGGCATCCACCCGTTCGCCGACCGGCCGCTGGAGGCGATCAAGGTGATCGCCGTCAACTACGACCGGCTGGCCAAGGCCGGCATGGTGCCGACCGAGGCCCGCACCATCAGCCCGTCGCTGCCACGCTACCTCGTGGCCGCCGCGGCCGTGGGCTCCGTCCTGGTCGGCTCCGCCGTGCTGTACTTCGCCGCGCGCCGTGGCGGGCGCCTCGCCGCCGCCCGCCGGGAGCGCCGCGACCGGGCCACCGACAGCCGTACGGTGCTCAGCGCAGCCACGGCCGCCGTCGCGCAGCAGATCATCGACCTCGACGCGCGCTACGCCGCCGCGGTCCGCCGTGCGGTTGCCGTGCGGGCCGCGGGCAATCCGCGGCGGGGCGGCGGCCGCACGCGCAACGCCCCGAAGGACACGTCCGGCTTCGCCGTCCGCTACCGGGAACTCGCCGCGGAGTACTCCGGACTGCTCGACGACATCGCCGCGGCCGACCGTCGCGGCGAGAAGGACTTCACCCGCTTCACCGACCGTGCCGAGGCCCTGTCGAAACGCCTGCACAGCCTCGCGAGCTAGCCTAGCTCCGCTCCGTGGTCCGCCTGCTCGACGCGGCGGCGGCCCACCGCCGGGTGGAGCAGGGGAACGGTCGGGGCAAGGTGGTTCGGCGGGCTGACGCCGGCCGGATCGATCAAGGGACCGTCGGGGGTAAGGCGGCAGGCCACGCAACCGGGAAATAGGCTGTGCGGCACCTGACTGGGGGGTGCTGCCGTGGCCGACCGGGCACTGCGGACGTTGGCGACAATGTTCGGCACGCTGATTCTGGCGACGGCCGGTGCGACGGCCGGCTCCTGGTACGGCGGGTACAACACGAGGTCGTTGCCGAGCGACACGCAGGCCCTTGGGCTCGCGTCGGAGTTGCTCCCAGGCGTCGCCCCCGCCGAAGGCACGGTTCGGCGTGACTATCAGTACGGATTCGCCCTGGGCGACGACGACTTCGGCCCAGGTTACGTGGAGATCCGCTACACCCCGACGGGGCAGAACCCGGACCGGGCGAGCGTGGACTGCGGACTGTCCCGGCGAGCCCTGGCCAACGCACGGCCGAACGGATGGCGGAACATCCACGAAATGCCGGGATACCCGTGCGCCGACTGGAGCGCCGAACGGGGCGAGGTGGTCGCCGCGTTCACCCAGGACTCGGCCGGCCCCGTGCTCACGTTCTACCGGGCCGCGCCGGGCGGGCTCGGGTTCGCCACGCTGGCCGGCGCCCTCCTCGGTGCGGTGACTGGCGCAGTGGTCACCGCGCTGCTCACCCGCAGACACCGGCCACTCCTGCTGCTCGCCGTGACGCTCGGCGTGGTCGGGGTGCTTCCGGGCATGGCGTTGGGGTCGATCGGCATGGCGCTCAACCTGAGCCACTCGCCGGCGCTGCCGTTCTGGACGGTCTGGCCGGCGCTCATCTCTCTGCTCGTACCGTTGTGGCTCGTGCTCGCGCTGCTGGGCTGGCTCGGCCGGCTCGCACGCAAGGGCAACGCCGATGCCGGCAAACCCACCGCGCCGTAACGGACGTAAGGTCGTCACCATGCTCGAGTCGCAACGTGAACGCGTGCCGCTCAACGACGGCGGCGAGTTGGACACGACCCTGGCATTCCTGTCGTTCGCCCGGTCCTGTGTCTTGAAGAAGGTCAACGGACTGGACGACGAGCAGCTGCGCCGCCGCCTGGTCGTGTCCGGCACGACGCTGCTGGGACTGGTGCAGCACCTGACCGACGCCGAGCGGTACTGGTTCGGTCATAAGCTGGCCGGCGACCCGCGGTACGCCGACGTCGACTTCGACATGACAGTCGCGCCGGACCGGCCCGCCGATCAGGTCATCGCGGCCTACCGGACGGCGATCGCCGACAGCGACGCGCACATCCGTGCGGCCGACGGCCTCGACGTCCTCACCGCGCATCCGGTGCTCGACGAACCCCGCACCCTGCGGTGGGTACTGACCCATGACCAGCGAGACCGCCCGGCACGCCGGGCACGCCGACATCCTCAGGGAACTCATCGACGGCGTGACTGGCCGCTGACCAGAGCCGCACCGACGCGATCGGCATGCGAACCGCCCGGCGGAAGTGCCCGGGCCGGTGCCGCCGTGCGGTTCAGCGGCTCCGGTGGGTTACCGGGTGCGGGCTGATCTTGACTCGTGGTGCGGGCTCGTTGTTCCACTCGGCGAGGCGGATCGCCTTCATGGCGGCCTTGCGCCGTTCCCTGTCCATCCGGTCGATGAACAAGACCCCGTCGACGTGGTCGGTCTCGTGCTGCAGGCAACGGGCGAGATACCCGGCGCCGACGATCTGCAGCGGGTCGCCGTGCTCGTTGAAGCCCTTGGCCACGACGTTCTGCCGGCGCACCGTGTCGAAGTAGAGCCCGGGCATGGACAGGCAGCCCTCGGGGCCGTCCTGCTCCTCCTCGTCGGGAAAGCGCAGCACCGGGTTGATCAGATGACCCTCGAGATCCTCGACGTGGAAGACGAACGCCCGCACGCTGACTCCCAGCTGCGGCGCGGCGAGCCCGGCGCCTTGCTGGTCGCGCAGGGTGTCGCGCAGGTTGCGCACGAGCCGGCGCAGCTCCGCGTCGAACGTCGTCACCTCGGCGGCGGGCATCGTGAGCACCGGGTCTCCGAAGAGACGCACGGGCAGGACAGCCATCAGATTCCTCCAAGTGAGCCGTCGCCCTGACGGGCTCTTTGCAAAGCAGAATACTTTGCAAAGTGACCGAGGGGCAACACCTCCCGGAGCTTCCGGCGACGCCACCATGGCCCTGATGGCGCCGCTGGCAGGGAAACTCGCCGCCCGCCTCGGCCCGCGGGTGCTCGTGACGGCGGGTCTGATCCTCGGCGCTGCCGGGCTGTTCGGGCTCGGCGCGGCCGGCGTCGACAGCGAGTACCCGCAGTTCTCGAGGGCCGTCGCGCTGATCGGCGTCGGCTGGGGGCTCGCGCTGCCGCCGCCGGGTCGGCGGCCGACCGCCGCCCAGTTCGGTACCGTAGTCGGCATCGCCGTGCTGGGCACCGGCCGAGCATCTTCGCGCCGCCCCGGCCGATCAGCGGCGTTCGGCCAGCTCGGCGAGCCGGTCGAGCGAGGCCAGCAGCTTGTCCGTCGTGGTCGCTCTCGCGCGCGGGATGCGCCGCTCATCCGTGAGCTGTGTCCAGTCGTAGGTGTGCGTCACGCGCGTGTGTGATGCGTCGATCGGCTCGAGTTCCCACCGCCACAGATGCCCCGGTGCCGGCTGACCTGACTCGCTCGGTCGCCACGCGATGCGGCGCTGCTCGACGAACTCGACCACGTGGTTCTGCCGGACGCTGCCTGTCGTGATCGCCATGCTGAACACGTCGCCGACGGCGTGGACCCGCTGCCCGGGAAGCGCCTCGGACAAGTTGTCGTTGCCGTCCCAGCGGGGCTGCTGCGCGGGATCGGCGATGAGCTCGAAGATCTCCGCGGCCGCCGCGGCAATGTCACGGCTGGCGATGACGACACGCTCGGATGCAAGAAGTCGGTTCACCTCCCCATCAAAGCAGGGACAGCCGATTGGTCAGCCGGCCATCCGCATCCTTGCCATGATGATTGACTGGTGTTCTACTTAACCAGAACAATCTGGCCCGCCAGGGGGACGGAGAGGACGCTAGGCGTGATCAACTTCCATATCGACCGGTCCAGCAGCGTTCCCGCATACGCGCAGCTGGTCCGGCAGGTGCGCGAGGGGCTGAGGATCGGAACGCTGCAGCCCGGGGACCAGCTCCCCACCGTGCGCAGCGTGGTGACCTCGTGCGCGGTCAACCCGACCACGGTGCTGAAGGCCTACCGGGAGCTGGAACTGTCCGGCCTGGTGGAGGCCCGGCAGGGGGCGGGCACCTTCGTCAGCGGAACGCTCGGCCATGCGGATCCCCATGTGATGGCCCGCCTGCGCAGCGGCCTGGCGCGATGGCTCGGTCAGGCCCGCGAGGCGGGTCTTGAGGACGAGGACGTCCAGGCGCTGTTCGCCTCGGTGATCGTGGAGAACTCGGCGCGCAGGACGCAGGCCGGCAGCGACCAGCCACAGGGGGAACCGGCGCCGGGCGCTGCGTTGCCGCAGAAGCAGAAGAAGGGCGCCGCATGAGCGAGCCGGCCATCGCCGTCGAGGCACGGGACCTGAGCAAGCGCTACGGCAACGTGTGGGCGCTGCGGGAGTGCGGCTTCCAACTGCCCGCCAACCGCATCATCGCGCTGGTCGGCGCCAACGGCGCGGGCAAGTCGACGCTGATGAGCATCATCAGTGGCATGCTGGCGCCCACCGCCGGATCGTTGCTGGTCCACGGCCGCGCGGTGGTGAAGGGCAGGTCCACGAACGGGGGTGGGCCGGCCGGCGGCCGGGTGGCGATCCTGGCCCAGAGCAAGCCGCTGTACCGGGACTTCAGTGTGACGGACATGCTCCGCTTCGGCAGGTCCACGAACCGTGTGTGGGATCAGCGGCGGGCGCTGTCGTGGCTGGAACGCTTCAACATCCCGCTGGACCGCCGCTGCGGCAAGCTCTCGGGCGGGCAGCGGGCGCAGGTCGCGCTCGCGGTCGCCCTGGGCTCCCGCCCGGCCGTGCTGCTGCTGGACGAGCCCCTCGCGAACCTCGACCCGGTGGCCCGCACCGAGGTGACCGGAGAGCTCATGGGCGAGGCCGCCGATGGCGACATGACCGTGATGCTGTCGACCCACATCATCGCCGAGCTCAGCGGCGTCGGCGACCACCTGCTGCTGCTCGACGCGGGTCGTCCCGTGCTGACCGGAGACGTCGAGGAGCTGCTCGACAGCCACGTGCGGCTCACCGGACCCCGCGCGGATCAGCCACCGGGCCCGGGCGCGATCGTCCAGGCGCAGCACACCGACCGCCAGTCCACGTTCGTCGTCCGGCAGCCCGCCACAGCGACCGCGCACGCCGTCGTCGCCCCCGGCTGGACCGCCCAACCCATCACCCTGGACGAGCTGATCCTGACCTACCTCAAGGCGTCGGCCAAGGCACACCATGATCTGGAGGCAGCGGCATGAGCCCGGTCACCGACGCGCCGGTCACCACGAACCGCCGGGACGATCTCGGGCCCGCCGGGGGCTTCCGCGGTCTGCTGTGGCTGACCTGGCGTCAGCACCGCTGGGCCCTGCTCAGCACGCTCGTCCTGGCCGCGGTGCTGGTGGGCTGTATGGCGTACCTGTCCGCCGAGCTGACGGACCTGTATCACCAGTGCCACAACATGAGGTGCCCGGCCAACTCGCCGCAGAGCCGGCGGCTCGCCGGGAGCTCCGGCCTGGTCCGGACCTTGAACGCCCTTGCGCGGCTGGTGCAGTACATGCCGATGCTGATCGGCGTGTTCATCGGCGTCCCGGTGCTGTCCAGGGAGCACGAGCAGCGGACCCTGCTGCTGGCCTGGAGTCAGGACGTCTCCCCGGCGCGCTGGCTGTGGACCAAGCTGGGCCTGCTCGGTCTGTTCGTGGCGGCCGTGACCGCGGCCGTCGCCGGCGTCAGCGACCGCCTGGAGCGCGTGGAGGCCGCCCTCAGCGGCGAAAGCCTGTTCAGGTACGAGTCGTTCCTGAACACCGCGATGCTCCCGGTCGCGATCAGCATCTGCTGGTTCGCGGTCGGCGTCGCACTCGGGGCCGCCATCAGGCGCACGCTTCCCGCCATATTCGGCGTCATCGCGGGCTTCATCGGCCTGATGCTGGGCGTCCAGTGGCGCTTCCCGACCCTGATGACGCCGCTGTCCGCCTACCAGCAGATCGGCCAACCGGGCCTGTCGGCCTCCGACCCCAACGCCTTGATCGTCAACGGCCTCATCGATATCCGGCCCGACTCGGTATCGAACGTGTTCGACGCTCCCGGGCACGAAGTCGCCTCCGCCGACCTCCAACGCGTGTGCCCGAATCTCAGCCTCGATCCAGACCCCATCGGCTGCCTGGCCCGCAACCATCTCGGGACCTACGTGACCTACCAGCCGAGCAGCAGAATTCCCGACTTCCACCTGATCGTGGCCTGCGGCTACCTGGGCCTCGCCGCGGTCGCCCTCGCCGCCGTCTGGCTCATCGTCCGCCGCACCAGCCTCAGCGCGGGCTGACGGGCGTGGGGGAGGATGTCAGCGGAGACGTTCCCTCAGTAAGGGTGGTTGGTATGGATGTCGGCGACATCGTCGAAGACTTCGAACTGCGAGACGACCAGGGCGTGACGCGGTCGCTGACCGGGCTGCTCGCGGACGGGCCGGTGGTGCTGTTCTTCTACCCCGCGGCCATGACCGCCGGCTGCACGGCCGAGGCCTGCCACTTCCGCGATCTCGTCACCGATCTCAAGGCGGTGGGCGGGCAGCCCGTCGGGATCAGCGGTGACGCCGTCGAACGCCAGGCCGAGTTCGCCACTCGCAACAGGCTGGGCTATCCGTTGCTGTCCGACGAGGACGGCACCGTACGCGCACAATTCGGGGTGAAGCGGGGTGCGTTCGGACTCACCCCGACCAAACGGATCACCTTCGTCATCGACACCGACCGCCGGATACTCGAGATCATCAAGAGCGAGATCCGGATGGACGTCCACGCCGACAAGGCTGTGGAGGCGCTGCGCAAGCGGCTGAGCGCCTGACGGGAGCGGGAGACCCTCAGGCCGACCAGCCGGCCGGAGGGTCCTCACCGACCAGCCCGTCCACGGCCTCGCGGAGGAGGTCGGCGTGACCGGTGTGCCGGCCGTACTCCTCGATCAGGTCGCAGACGATGCGCCGCAGGCTGGCGCGGCGGCCGTCGGGCCAGCAGAGGTGGACGAGCTGGTCGAGCCCGCCGTCGGCCAGGGCGGCGGTGAGCTTGGCCCTGGACCGTTCGACGGTGCTGTCCCACAGCGCGTAGAGCTGCTCGGGGGTGTCGCCGGCGGCCGAGTTGAAGTCCCAGTCGGGGTCGGCGTCCCAGTCCGCGGTGTCCCACGGCGGTCCGAGCGGTGCGCCGCTGAGCTTGGTGCCGAAGCACTGTTCGTCGGCGCGGGCGAGGTGCTTGAGCAGGCCGCCGAGGGTCAGTGCGGAAGCGCCGACGCGGGTCCGCAGGCCCGCCGCATCGAGGTTGGCGGCCTTCCAGCGGAAGGTGGTGCGCAGGCGGTCCAGGGCGCCGACAAGGTGCTCCGCCTCGGTGCCGGCGAGTGGTGGTTCCCACGGAGTGTGGTTGTCGACCATGAAGAAAACCTATCGGCTCGCGCCATGGCCGCTGACACGGACCGAGGCACGCGGCGGGGTGTCTGGCAGAATTGGTGCCGTGACCCTTGCGATGCGCCAGACGCGCGATCTGCGCCGTCGCAACCGGGCGGTGCTGCTGTCGCTCATCTATCACCAGGGCCCCGCCAGCCGCGTGGAGCTGGTGCAGGCCTCCGGGCTCAGCTCCGGCTCGGTGAGCAACGTCGTCGGCGACCTGGTCAGCGACGGCATGATCGCCGAGTTCGGCTCCGAGGACTCCGACGGCGGGCGCCCGCGGGCGCTGCTGCGGGTGCGGCCCGAGTTCGGCAAGGTGGTCGGGGTCGACATCGGCGAGACCCACGTCCAGGTCGGGCTCTTCGACTGGACGCTGCGGCGGATCGCCACCACGACGTTCGGCATCGCCGAGACCAGCCTCGAGCCGGAGGCGGTGGCCTGGATGGTCAGCGCCGGCATCGCCAAGGTCACCGCCGAGGCCGGTGTCGACCCGGGCAGCCTGCTCGGCGTCGGGGTGGGCGTGCCCGGGGCGGTGCAGCCGACCGAGACGGGCACCGCCGTGCACGCGCCGACCCTGCGCTGGTCCGGCGTGCGCCTGGACCGGATGCTCGAGGAGAGCGTCACCGTCCCGCTGTACATCGACAACTGCGCCCGCACCCTCGGCCAGGCCGAGATGTGGCGCGGCGCCGGCCGCGGGGCCAGCCGCAGCGTCGTCGCCCTGCTCGGCGTCGGTATCGGCGCCGCCCTGGCGACCGGCCCCGACTCGCGGGAGTCGACCAGCAGCACCAGCGAGTGGGGCCACACGGTCATCATGGCCGGTGGTGCGCCCTGCCGGTGCGGCTCGCGGGGCTGCCTGGAGGCGTATGTCGGCGCCGAGGCCGTCCTGTCGCGCTATGCGGCCCTGGCCGGCGGCGAGCCCATCGAGGCCGTCGGCACCGAGGCCCGCCTCGCCGAGCTCGCTGCCCGGGCGGCCGGGCCGGGGCCGGCGGCGAGCGTACTGGAGACCACCGCCGAATACCTCGGCATCGGCATCGCCAACCTCGTCAACCTGCTCAGTCCGGACCGGGTCGTCCTCGCGGGCTGGGTCGCCGAGGTCATCGGGCCACAGATCCTGCCCGCCGTGCGTGCCGCCGCCCGCCGGCACACCCTGCCGTACCTCTACGGCCAGCTGCGGATCCAGCTCGGCGAGCTCGGCACCGACGCCGTCGCCCTCGGCGCCGCCACGCTCCCGGTGGTGCAGATCCTCTCGACCGGGGAGCCCCCGCAGTCCCGCTGATCCCATGGCCGCGCGCCATTGACGGACCCTCTCTCGGCACTTACCTTAAGTCGTAACGTAAGCCTCTGCACGGGAGTCCTGCGCATGACCGCTCCTGCCGGCGACGGCCAGCACTACATCAACGCCACCTTCCGCGATCCCCTCGGCGGCCGCACCGGCCCGGTGCTGGAGAAGGCGACCGGTGCCCGGATCGGCAGCTACGCCCGCGGCGACGCCGCCGACGTCGACCTCGCCGTGCGGGCTGCCCGCGTCGCCCAGCCCGGCTGGGCCGCCCTGGGCGCCCCCGAGCGCGCCGCGTACCTGCGCCGCTTCGGCGACTACCTGGAGACGCACTACGAGGACCTCGTCCGGCAGAGCATGCGCGAGACCGGCGGCGTGCGGGCCAAGGCCGAGGACGAGGTCGGCGCGAGCATCCGCCAGCTGCAGATCTCCGCCGTGCAGGCCACCGACAGCGCGGGGGAGCTGCTCCAGCCGTACAAGGCCGGGAAGCTTTCCATGTCCCGTGCCGTCCCGCTCGGCGTGCTCGGCATCATCACGCCCTGGAACTACCCGATGAACCTCGCCATGCGCGCCGTCGCGCCCGGCCTGGCCTTCGGCAACACCGTCGTGCTCAAGCCGGCCGAGCTGACCCCGGTCATCGGCGGCCAGGTGCTCGCCCGCGCCGCTGACGCGGCGGGGCTGCCGCCCGGCGTGTTCAACGTCGTCACCGGCGACGGCCCCGACGCCGGGCACGCACTCGCCGAGCACCGCGGCGTCGACCTGCTCGACTTCACCGGCTCCCGCGCGGTCGGCCTGGCCATCGCCGCCTCGGCCGCCACCGACCTGCGCAACGTCCGGCTCGAGCTCGGCGGCTCCAACGCGTTCGTCGTGCTCGACGACGCCGACGTCGACCTCGCAGCCTCGGCCGCCATGGTCGCCTCCCTGGAGTTCCAGGGTCAGACCTGCATCAGCGCCAGCCGGCACATCGTGCAGCGCGCCGTCGCCGAGCGCTACCTCGACGCGGTGACCCGCCGCGCCGAGGCCCTCATCGTCGGAGACCCCCTCGACCCGGCCTCCGACCTCGGCCCGCTCATCAGCGAGGCCCAGCGCGACCGGCTGCACCGCGAGATCGTCGAGCCGTCGATCGCGATGGGCGCGAAGCTCGTCACCGGCGGCACGTACGATGGCCTCTGCTATCGCCCGACGGTGCTGTCCGGCGTCACCCCCGAGATGCCCGCGTTCCGCGACGAGATCTTCGGACCGGTCATTCCGATCACGGTGGTGGACACGCAGGAGGAGGCGATCGAGCTGGTCAACGGCTATCCGATGCTCATGGACTCGGTGTTCACGGCCGACCTCGTCCGCGGCCTGGCCGTCGCCGAGCGGCTGCGGGCCGGCGAGGTCCACGTCAACGACGCCCACGCCCGCCACGGCGCCGAGAACCAGATGCCGGGCTTCACCAGACGCCAGTGGATCGGCCTGCAGCGCGAGCCGCTGACCCTGCCGGCCTGGACCGCCGACCCGGCGGGCCGGCGATGACCGCGCGCCGCGCCCTGGTCGTCCGCGGCGGCTGGGAGGGCCACGCCCCGGTCGAGACCACCGAGCTGTTCCGCCCCGCCCTCGCCGACGCCGGCTTCGACGTGACGATCGCCGAGGACCTCGACGTGTACCGCGACGAGGCCCTGCTGGCCGCCACCGACCTCATCGTGCAGTGCTGGACCGACGGCGAGCTCACCGACAAGCAGAGCGCCGGCCTGCGCGCGGCGGTGCACGCCGGCACCGGCCTCGCGGGCTGGCACGGCGGGCTGGTCGCCACCTTCGCCAACGACCGTGAATACCTGCGCATGGTCGGCGGGCTGTTCCTGCACCACCCGGACGAGTTCCTCGACCACCGGGTGCGCATCGAGCCCGAGCACGCCGGGCACCCGATCGTCGCCGGGATCGGCGACTTCACCGTGCACACCGAGCAGTACTGGATGCTCACCGACGCCCGCAACCGCGTCCTGGCCAGCACGGTCGTCGACCCGGCCGACGGGGGGCAGGGCGACGGCGCGGTCGGCATGCCGGTCGTGTGGACCCGGCAGTGGGGCCGCGGCCGGATTTTCTTCTCCGCCATCGGCCACCGCATCGAGGACCTGCGGCAGCCGCAGGTGCACACCCTCACCGCGCGCGGCCTGATCTGGGCAAGCCGATGAACCTCGGCCGGTTCGGGTTCGGCACCGCGCCGCTGGGCATCCTGCCCGACCTGGTCGACGCACCGGCCGCGCAACGCTGCCTGGAGCGGGCCGAGGAGCTCGGCATCCGGTACTTCGACACCGCCCCCTTCTACGGCGCCGGCCTGGCCGAGGAGCGCCTCGGCGCCTTCCTCGCCGGCCGCGGCCGCACCCCGCGGCCGGTGCTGTCCACGAAGGTAGGCCGCAGCGTGGTGCCCGGCGGCACCACGGTCTTCGACTTCGGCCGCGACGCGGTGCGCCGCCAGCTGGAGGAGAGCCTGCAACGGCTGCGCACGGACCGGATCGACATCGTGTACCTCCACGACCCCGACGACCACTGGGCCGCCGCGCTCGACGAGGCCTGGCCTGTCCTGGCCGAGCTGCGCGCGAGCGGGGCGGTCGGCGCGGTCGGCGCCGGCATGAACCAGACCGCGATGCTGCACCGGTTCGTGCGCGAGACCGACATGGACGTCATCCTGCTGGCCAACCGCTACACGCTGCTACAGCAGTACGAGGCCGACGAGCTATTCACCGCGTGCGCCGAGCGGGGCGTCGCCGTCGTGCTCGGCGCGGTGCTCAACGGCGGCATCCTGGCCACCGGCGCGGTGCCCGGCGCGAGCTACGAATACCGGCCGGCGCCGCCGGACGTGCTGGCCCGGGTGGCCCGCATCGAGGACGCCCGCCGCCGGCACGCGGGGATCGGAAGAGAACACG